>JBBKXC010000157.1:0-9564 GCA_037969275.1 Bdellovibrionales bacterium
GGCGAATACTTTACGGTGCCTGTGAACACTGACCAGACATTGGAGCTAAAAATAGAGCATGCAGGGCAGAATGTTTTCGAGCTGGCGACCTCGCCAGTTGATGGTGAAATAACGCAGGCTAACAACAAGGTCGCCTTAATGGTGAACGGCGTGCGTGAGCGCTTGCGTGTCCTTCTGGTTTCCGGCCAGCCCCACGCTGGTGGGCGCACATGGCGCGATCTACTTACCTCTGATCCGAGTGTAGATCTTGTGCATTTTACAATTTTGCGCGAACCCGACAAGCTTGACGCGACGCCCCAAGACGAGCTTTCGCTTATTGCCTTCCCGTTTCGCGAGCTTTTCGAGATCAAGCTTTATGATTTTGATTTGATCATTTTTGATCGCTATCGTTTGAACCGCATTCTTCCCGATTTCTACTTTAAAAATATCGCCAAATTTGTCCGCGAAGGCGGCGCCTTTCTCGAGGTAAGCGGCCCATCATTTTCTGGAAGAGATTCTATATATTTCACCGCGCTTCAAGATGTATTTCCCGGCGCGCCCACGGGGGAGATGCTGCGCGAGCCCTTCCGCCCAACATTGACCGATATAGGCCGCCAGCACCCCGTAACAGGCTCACTGATCTGGAAGGGCATGAGCGCGGGCGCAACCAAGCCGCTTTGGGGGCCATGGCTCAGACAGGTTGCCTTAAGCAAGCAAAGAGGCGAAACGCTGATGACGGGCGTGGAGGACAATCCGCTCCTCATACTTGATCGCGTTGATAAGGGGCGTATTGCGCAGCTCGCCAGCGACCAGATGTGGCTCTGGTCACGCGGTTATCAAGAAGGCGGCCCGCATACCGAGCTAATGCGGCGCATTGTGCATTGGCTGATGAAAGAGCCCGAGCTAGACGAGCGCGCGCTCAATATTAGCGTGTCGGAGAACATCATCACGGTAAAGTCACGCGATTTCAGCGGTAAAAATACGCATATCACCATGACAAAACCCGATGAAACCAAAGTTGAAATCACACTGGAGAAGATGCCGAGCGGCTTGCTGCAAACAGAGATCAAGGCCGATCAGATCGGTATTTACGCTTTTGTCGATGCCTATAGCGATAAACGCTTTGCTATTGTCGGCGATTTGAACCCGCCGGAGCTGCGCGGCGTTATCAGCACCGAAGAGCCACTTTCCCAAATTAAAAAGGCGTCAGGCGGCGGCGCGCTTTGGCTTGCAGAATATGCAAGCCCCCCTGTACGCTTTATCCAATCTGGCCGCAGCAGCTATGCAGGCTCAAGCTGGATTGCGCTGCGCCAGAACAATGAATTTACAGTTCAAGGTGTCAAGGCACGCGATTTTGTTCCGGAATGGCTTATGCTTACGCTCTTATTGGGGATGGCTATGCTGACTTGGTGGTATGAAGGGCGCACGCTAAAGAAACGCAAATAATATCAATAAACCTTAGAGCGTTTTTTTCTGCTGCAACAATATCGCGGTAATTTTTTCCTGTAAAACGTCACGCGGTACCGGTTTGCGTAGCACCGCCTTAATCGCAGGATGATCCTTCATCATATCTTGCAGCTTTTCGCGGCTATAACCTGAAATCAAAATAAAGGGGAGGTTCTTATCAAAAAGATGGGCTTGCTGGATTAACTCCATACCCGTCATCTTGGGCATATTCTGATCGGTAATCACCAAATCAAAATAAGCGGGGCTATCTTTTAAAACGCTCAGTGCTTCAATACCATTTGAGCAAGCATCCACTTCATAACCCAAACGTTCCAACATCTGGACCATCATGGCCTGAACATCCAATTGATCTTCAACCAGCAATATCCGCCCATCGATGGCTTCATGTAATATGGTTGCCCCATCAGGCTCTTGCTGTATTTGGCCTTCCGCGCAAGGGAAGTACATTTCAAAAGATGTGCCCATCCCAACAGTACTGTCCACAATTAGCGCCCCTTGATGCCCAAGCACTACGCCATGCACAGTGGCCAAACCTAGCCCTGTACCTTTATCTATCGATTTAGTTGTGAAAAATGGCTCGAAAATATGCTCCATAATGGCGCGGCTCATTCCGCTTCCGGCATCAATAACTTTCAAACATATGTAGCGCCTATTTTTATCCAATGCGCCCAGAAATAATCGCGTTCGAACAGCGCTTATATTTTCGAAAAAGATTTGCGGAGCCTCATTGGCATCGGGTAAATCATCGCGCAGCATAGCCTCAATCGCGACATCTTTCGCCGCGACCTCTTCCAGCGCCACAGTCAAAGCACCGCGTTCATCTTCCATTGCGTCGCGTGCATTGACGCATAAATTCATAATGAGTTGGGAGATTTGCGTTGCGTTTCCATCAATATAGGCCGGCACATCGCTATCAAAATTAGTGGTGAGCTCTATTGTTTTCGGGAAGCTGGCTTTAACCATTGAGAGCGTTTCTTGAATAGGAACATGCAGGTCTATGGCATCTTTCGTACTTTGCTTTTGGCGCGAAAAAGCCAGCATTTGATCGACCAACTCCTTGGCCTGAGCGCTCGCTTTTAGAATATTTTGGGAGAATTTTTTCTGCGGCGTTTCGTCCTGCAAATCTTCCTCAAGAAACTCCGCATAGCCAGAGATTGCCGCCAGAATGTTATTAAAATCATGGGCAATGCCACCCGCTAAGCGCCCTATCGCTTCCATTTTTTGCGCTTGATAAAATTGCTGCTCCAGCACCTTTTTTTCTTTGGATGCGCGCTGACGATCCGATACATCGCGCGCTGTACCAATCATGCTCTTATCCGGTAATAGTTTGAGCGAAAGCTCGGCATCAATAACCTTTAAATCCTTACGCATAATGGGGGAGTTTCCGCGCCAATACCCTGTGTGATGTAATGCAGGCAACACCCTTTCTTTTAATTCAGTTTTGCCACTTTCCGAATAAAGATCCGTCCAGTCCATACCGATGAATTTTTCGGCGTCCTCGTCTGAAATACCGTGAAACTTTTGCAGCGCCGAATTCATGTATATAAGTTTGCCTTGCGGATCAACAATGCCAATACCATCCGCGGCGGCTTCAATAGCGGCCATTCTATTTTCTAGCAACAATAGCGCAGCGTGCTTTTCATCATTGATCGTTTTTATTTTCAAATGCTGACAGCCATAAAGCATGAGGATGACGAGCAAAAGTCCACCTTCTCCAACCACAGACCAATGCAAAAATCCTAGGCTATTCTGGCGTATCATTGCCAAAACTACGCCACCAATACATAAAGCCAATATCGCTAGCGATACGCATATCCAGACTTTTTCTTTCTTGTAATGATCGTGTGAAATAGACAAATGCGAAACCTTTATGCGCTCGTGGCCAGCCCAAGCTCTCTTGCTTGCATGGCTGCTTGGGTGCGATTTTTAACATTCAGTTTCCGGCAAATACCGCGGACATGAAGTTTGACCGTTACAACCTGCAAACCAAGGTCACGGGCAATTTCTTTATTTGATTGCCCTTTCATAAGATAGCCCAGCACCTCTTCTTCGCGTGCCGTCAACTTAATGTCATGAATAGTTTTTATACTGCTTAAATTATTAGGCGCCTTGGCAACACCATCTCCCGCATCTTCAGTCTCTTCGGCATGTTCTTTGGCTTTAGCACTGTCTGCGTAATAAGACGGCATCATGCGCGTAGAATTGTCGAGCGGCATAAAACACTGCCCTGAAAGCACAAGTTGTATGGCCTGTAAAAGCGCTTTACCGGATAAGGTTTTGGGGAAATATCCCGCAGCGCCCATGTCCATGGCCTTGATAATATCTTCGCTCTCGGCCACACCGGACATCAAGCCGATTTGCAAATCCGGGTAACGCTCCTTGAGAACGCGCAGCCCCTCATGTCCCTGCATTCCCGGCATACGAAAATCCAGTAAAACCAAATCGAACAAAGGATCTTTTTTTAAAATTTCAGAGGATTCATAAAAGTCGCGCGCAATGAAAATTTCAATGCCAGGATCATCGCGCTCAAGATATTGCACCAGAGCATCACGGAATAATGTGTGGTCATCCGCCAACAATATTTTCATACATCGAGCCTGTAATATTTATAATTTTCTATATACCAATACCTATACTTTAGCATAAGAAAGCATAAGAAATAATAAAAACAGCAGGAAATTCATAGACTTGCGGCTACGAAGCTACAGGTTTCTGAGGTTTTGCGGCGTTGCCAGCCCTATATTCTTCACTGGTCTTTGCACGTTTTTCAGGCGCAAGCGATATACATATGTACCCTCAACAACACGCTGCACGTAATTGCGAGTCTCATAAATCGGAATAAGCTCTATCCAATCAAGGATATCAATCTCGCCTTTTCGTGGATCACCATATGTTACCAGCCATTTATCTACGCGGCCTGGCCCTGCATTATACGCGGCAATCGCCAAAGGATACGCGCCGTCATATTTATCCAGTAATCTTTGCAAGAATGCCGTACCAAGACGAATATTATGTGAAGGTTTTGTGGTCAGCCAGCTCTGCTGGTGGGCAATGCCCAATTTACGCGCAGTCTCCGCCGCTGTGGTCGGCAAAAGCTGCATAAGCCCTAATGCGCCAGCCGAACTGCGCGCCTCAAAATCAAAAACGCTTTCTTGACGTATAAGCGCATGAACGAGCGCCCATTCAACATTAATCCCCTGCAACTGATCTGTAATTAGCGGATAGGATTGCGCCGTCAGAAACATACCTTCATTCGTGGCGGATTTAGCAATATTTATCGCGTCATAATAATGCTTCATACTGGCCGCAAGCTCTGCCCCAAACAAATACGCCTTTGGGGTTTTTTCATGTTTTACAAATGCCTGAATAAAGCTACTGGATGTGCGCTCCATTCCTGCTTTATGAAAGAGCATAGCCGCCTGAATAAGCTCATCACTTTCTAGTGTGTTTTTATCGGCTTGTGTCAGTACAGGCGGCGCTGCACTTAAAATTTCACCCTCAAGCGATAATTCCGCAGCGGCAAGCTGTCCATAAAATGTCGTGCGGAACTGCGCGGCGTCCAGCATCCATTTATGCCCCATCTCTTTATTACCGGTCTCCAGCATCGCGCGCCCAGCCCAATAGGAAGCGCGTGACTTACTGATCGGTGAGGACACTTTGGCATGCAACGTTTCAAAATGCTGAAAAGCCTTGAGTGGCTCATTTAGGAAGCGCAGCGCCAGCCATCCGGCCATCCATTCAGCCTGCGCAAAGGATAATCCATCTTCCTGATTATGAGCCGAGGCCAATTGATACGCTTGCTTATACTTTTTATGCTCCAGCAATCTACGGATAATGATGTGGCGCTCTAGCCACCAATCATCGGGGTTTTGAATGGATGCCATCGGCGGCTGACGCATAAGAACTTGTATCGCCGCATCATCAAAATCATTTTTACGGCGCCATCTTAAGCGTTCGTATAAAAGACCGGGATCATTTTGAAGATTGGCAGGAATTGTGGCTATTAATGTATCAACATTGCCATTGCCCTGCGAAAGCGCCATGCGCGCCCGTGCCAATTGCGGATAGCCCTGCTGCAGAACCTCCGCCACGGCAAGCGCGTTGGCCTCTTGCCCTTTTAACAAAAGCATATCAAAGCGTTTGTGATGCGCAGCCGTATTGATATAGCGGTTATATTTGCGGAATAATTCACGCTGTTCATCTCGCGAAAGCGGCGTCTTCGCCCACCAATCAGCAAGATAGGCCTTGGCTTTGGCCATATTACCCGTTGCCATTATAGCCAGTAAGTATTTATCAACGCCGGCGGCCGTCAAAGGTGGGTAATCATCAAACCAGGCGACCACATCACGGGGCAGCATAGTATCGGGCACCAATTTTTCCGCTTTTTCACGTAACGCGCCCATCTTTGGCCATTCGGGATTTTGCCTAATGAATTGGGTAAGCTTTACAAAATTAGCTTCACTGCTATTACGTGTATACAAAAGCCATAAAAATATCTTGGCTGCGAGGGGGTCTTTAGTGGCTGCAATCACATCTCTCGCAGGCTCCCACGCGTTATTTTCCACCAATTGCATGGCACGAACCGTGGCGTTTTGAGCAGATTGTGACTGTTTTTGTTGAAGCGCTGATACTTGCGCGTTCAAAGGCGGGGTAAAAAGCATAAACATCGCGGCAAATACCATAACAGTCAGCGCCGCGCTCGGCTTGCATTTCCGCGCCGCCGGATATAAAGTATCTGCGGATTTAATGAAGAGAAGACGAAAGAAAGACGCAGCATGTTTAAAGGCTCTATCCCCGCGCTGATTACGCCCTTCAAAAACGGCGAAATTGATTGGCCCGCTTTTGATAATTTTGTTGAATGGCAAATTGAAAATGGCTCTCATGCGCTTGTCCCCTGTGGTACAACCGGAGAATCTCCGACCTTAAGCCATGACGAGCATAAGGCGCTGGTTAAGCGATGCGTGGAAATTACAAATAAGCGAATTCCTGTCATCGCCGGAACCGGTTCAAACTCAACGCGCGAAGCCGTAGACTTCACGGAAGATGCTAAAAATGTAGGCGCGGATGCGGCGCTCATAGTAACTCCTTATTATAATAAACCGACTCAAGCCGGACTGTATGAACATTACAAGAAAATCGCCACTTCTGTCGAGTTGCCAATTCTGATTTATAACATTCCAGGGCGCTGTATTATCGACATGAGTGTCGAGACCATGGCCAAGCTTTCTAAACTGCCGAATATCGTTGGCGTGAAAGATGCCACCAATGATCTTGGCCGCCCTGTAGAAACCCGCGCCGCCATTGATGATAATTTCTGCCAGCTCTCCGGTGAAGACGCAACATCACCCGCTTTCCTAGCGCAAGGTGGGCATGGCTGCATTTCTGTTGTGGCTAATATTGCCCCCAAAGAAAGCGCCATGATGCACGAAGCTTGGCAAAATGGAGATATCGAAACATTTGGAAAAATGCGAGATTTGCTCGCTCCGTTATCCAAAGCACTCTTTTGCGAAAGCTCGCCTGCGCCTGTTAAATACGGCGCGATGGCCTTGGGACTTTGCTCGGACGAAGTGCGCTTGCCGCTCGTGGTCGCAACAAAAGGTGCCAGAGAGGCCGTTGACGCCGCCATGAAACATGCGGGCCTGAATATTGTGAGTGAGGCAAAAATCGCGCAGGTCAGCTAAAGACGCCGCCCGCGCATTGAAGTAAAATTATGGCGAAGAAAAATGACAAAAAGCCCGGACTGATTTCGATTAATCATACAGTGGCTGATAACCGAAAAGCCTTCTACGATTTTCACATCGAGGAAAAGTTCGAGGCTGGCGTAATGTTGGTCGGCACAGAAGTAAAATCTTTGCGCATGGGGCAGTGTTCGCTTAAAGAAGCGCATGTTGGGCCGCATGAGGGCAATCTTAGTCTCATTAATTGCCACATCCCCGAATACCAACAAGCGGGGCATCATCTGCAGCATGATCCAAAACGTATACGCCAGATTTTACTGCATAAACGCGAGATCAATAAATTGTTGGGCGCAATTTCCCGCCAAGGGCTTACCATTATTCCGCTGCGGCTTTATTTCGATAAGCATGGCCGCGCCAAGCTTGAAGTCGGCCTTGCTAAAGGTAAAAAACTGCATGACAAACGCGACGCAGAACGAGATCGCGACTGGAACCGCGATAAATCAAGGCTTATGAAAGAAAAGGGGTAAGCCCCGTGATTAGTTTCACTGAGCCTAAGAACCGCACAGAAGCCGTTGCCATTCAAAAGTCTCTCGCCGTAAACATTGTTACCAAAGATGATTTTGGCACTATAAATACTCTCGCAGGCGTCGATGTTGGTTTCGACAATAAGCAAAACTTAGCAAGGGCCGCCATTGTTTTGATCGATGCCAATACAGGCGAATTAATGGCCTCGTCCATAGCCTATGTATCTGTCACATTTCCTTATATTACGGGCCTGCTCTCTTTCCGTGAAATTCCCGCGCTGCTGGCCGCCTATGACGTCCTTTCTCAAAAACCCGATCTTATATTTATGGATGGACATGGCATTGCGCATCCGCGGCGCATGGGCATTGCGTCACATCTGGGCGTTCTGTTGGACAAACCCACAATTGGTATCGCCAAGAAAAAGCTTTACGGGCGTTACGATGAGCCGGTAAACTATAAAGGCGCAAGCACGTCGCTTGAAAATAAAGATGGCATTATTGGCACTGTTCTACGCAGCAAGGTGAACACAAAACCGCTGTTCATATCCCCCGGCCACAAGATATCGCAAGAAACTGCCTTGAAATATGTTATGGCGCATCTTGATCGCTACCGTTTGCCCGAACCAACGCGTTTAGCGGACAAGCTCTCCAAACATACCAATCCTTAAATATAAAAAAGCGAGCCAATGATGCCCGCTTTTTTGTGTTGTTCATCTATTATCTAAAAAAAGTTTAGCTTTTCTTAGTCGCTTTTTCCGGAGGTGTATCATTAGCGGCTTCTGCTCCGCCCTCTTCAGCTTCGCGCGCCTGTTTATCGTCATCTGGTCCGGCGAGCATCGCGCCCTCTACAAGTCCAGCATTTGCACGGATTTGCTGTTCAAGCTTATTCGCAAGTTCCGGGTTTTCGCGCAGGAAGTTTTTGGAGTTCTCGCGGCCCTGACCGATACGCTGCCCGTCATAAGAGAACCATGCGCCGGATTTTTCAACAACATTGCCCGCCACACCAAGATCAAGCAGCTCGCCCATTTTGGAAATACCCTCGCCATACATGATGTCGAATTCGATCTGCCTGAAAGGCGGCGCCATCTTATTTTTAACGACCTTAACACGCGTCTGGTTACCCACGATTTCTTCACGGTCCTTGATCGCGCCAATACGGCGAATATCAAGGCGAACCGAGGCGTAGAATTTCAACGCATTACCACCGCTTGTTGTTTCAGGCGAGCCGAACATCACGCCGATTTTCATACGGATCTGATTAATGAAAATAACCACAGTATTCGATTTGGCAACAGAGCCTGTAATCTTACGCAAAGCTTGGGACATCAAACGTGCCTGAAGACCAACATGAGTATCACCCATTTCACCTTCAAGCTCCGCGCGCGGCACAAGCGCCGCAACAGAGTCAATCACCAGAACATCAACAGCGCCTGAGCGCACAAGCGTATCAGTAATCTCGAGCGCTTGCTCACCTGCATCAGGCTGGGAGATCAGGAGGTTATCAATATCAACGCCAAGCTTTTTAGCGTAGGACGGGTCAAGCGCATGCTCGGCATCAACAATCGCGCAAGTACCGCCCGCTTTTTGCGCCTCGGCAATAACATGCAGCGCCAATGTGGTTTTACCGGAGCTTTCCGGCCCGTAAATCTCGATGATACGTCCACGTGGCAAGCCGCCAATCCCAAGACCAATATCCAGACCAATCGAGCCTGTGGAAATGGTCGCCACGCCGTCGTGGAGTTTGCCATCACTATTGAGCTTCATGATGGACCCTTTTCCAAAGGCTCGCTCGATCTGACTAAGGGCAGCTTCAAGGGCTTTTTGTTTCTCGGGATTGGCTTGCTTCGACATAGAATCACTCTTCTTTAAAGATGTTACACTCATTATTCTCTCCTTCTTTTGTACGAAATTCCGGC
>JBBKXC010000158.1:0-5255 GCA_037969275.1 Bdellovibrionales bacterium
GCTCTTTGGTTTACCCGCTTTTGCGCAAGAGCCAGAAACCGCGCCAGCCGCGCCGCAGCTTGAGCAAGAGCAGCCGCAACAAGAGCAAAGCTTTACCGAGCAAGAGCAAATTGATGCGCCCGCGCCGCAAGCACTTCCCTTTGTTTACGCCCCCGAGGCTTGCGAGTTTACAGCCAGCTTCCCTGAAGAGCCTTATAAAGAGAACATTTGTAATGGCGGCGAGAGTGGCACGGAATGTTATGACCGCGTGAGCTATACCAAAAATTTTGATTTGGCCGCGACCGTTTATGTGCGCGTGATTTGTAATGAGGTCAGTGAGGACATCAAAAACAAATATGACGAAGCCGTAATGATCAAAACCTTAGAAGCAATGACGGACAGCAAAATCTCAGAGACATTCCAGACAAGCTATAAAGATGATCCAAATGGCCGCTACAAGCTCGCAGGATTAATTGGCGAGAGCATGAAAGGCGTTATCCCCAGCATTTATATCGCCCAGATGTGGCTTGGCATAGAATCCGCCATGACCATCGAAGCCGAACTAATCGGCGAACCGTATATGGACGCTGACGCCCTTTTTCGCGACATCCTGCAAAGCATCCGTCATAAGGAAGATGTTATTCCCTCTGGCGCAGAAAAAGTTGAAGAAAAGTCTGAGAAAAAAGCCGAGTAAATTAATTAACCGCATAAAAACTAAGGCGTAAAACTTTTGATGCGCTCGACCATCGCAAAAAAACCATTGCGGCGGTTGGGGCTAAGATGTGTATCCAGACCAATTTCCCGAAATGCCCCTTCTATATCAATCTCACCGAGCATTGAAATTTTTTGCCCCTGATAGGCTTTCAGCAAAATCGCGATCAGACCACGCACGATATGGGCATCGCTATCAGCTTGAAACGTGAAAAGTCCGTCCTTGATTTCCGGCACCATCCAGACTTTGGAGGTACAGCCGCGCACCAATGTAACCTCGTTTTTAAGAGAATCATCCATAGGCGGCAAGGCGCGCCCGAGGTCGATCAGGTAGCGGTAACGCTCCTCCCAATCATCAAATAGAGAAAAATCTTCGATAAGTGTTTTAATATTATTCATGACAAAAAATCATTTTGGTTTTCAAGATGTTACACTAGCTGATATAGTGCCCGTAAGCACGCTTCGCAAGGAAAGAAATCCTTTTGTGCGTGTGTATAAGAAAATTTGTTTTGTTTAAGGGCTTGCCTAGACGCCAATGAGTTGGCAGATTATAAAGATAAGGCCTTTCATTAAAACAAGGATAAAGAAAGCATCCCATGAGTAAATCCACCTCCACCACCGGCGATTCCAAAAATACCCTGTACTGCTCCTTCTGCGGAAAGAGTCAGCACGAGGTAAGAAAGCTAATCGCAGGTCCAAATGTATTCATCTGTAATGAATGCGTAGAGCTTTGCATGGATATTATTCGTGAAGAAGACAAGAGCCAACTTGTTAGCACAGGTGACGACCTTCCGGCGCCAAGCGATATTAAGAAAGTTCTCGATGACTATGTTATTGGTCAAGAAGACGCCAAGCGCGTTCTGGCCGTAGCGGTTCACAACCACTATAAACGCCTCGAGCATGGCGGCACTGGTTCTGGGGCTGATATCGAGCTGGCAAAATCAAACATTTTGGTTGTGGGCCCGACAGGTTGCGGTAAAACGCTTCTGGCACAAACTCTCGCCCGCATTATTGATGTACCGTTCACTATGGCGGATGCCACAACCCTGACCGAAGCCGGTTATGTGGGTGAAGACGTTGAAAACATTGTTCTGAAATTGCTTCAAGCATCTGATTACAATGTCGAGCGTGCACAAAAAGGTATCGTGTACATTGATGAGATCGACAAAATCTCTCGTAAATCAGACAACCCATCTATCACACGTGATGTTTCCGGTGAAGGCGTGCAGCAAGCATTGCTGAAACTTATGGAAGGCACAGTGGCCTCCGTTCCTCCGCAAGGCGGACGTAAGCACCCACAGCAGGAATTCCTGCAAGTGGACACAGCCAACATCCTCTTTATCTGCGGCGGCGCTTTTGCTGGCCTTGATAAAGTGATTGCAGCGCGTGGTCGCGGCACAACTATTGGCTTTGGCGCAGATGTTAAAAATCTCGATGAGCGTACGGCTGGTGACCTCTTTAAAGAACTAGAGCCTGAAGACCTTTTGAAATATGGTCTTATTCCTGAATTCGTTGGCCGTTTGCCCGTTATTGCGACATTGGAAGAACTGGACGAAGGTGCTTTGATCCAAATTCTGACAGAGCCAAAGAACGCGCTTACCAAACAATATGGCAAGCTGTTCGAAATGGAAGGCGCAGAGCTTAAATTTACAGATGACGCTCTGAAAGCCGTAGCCCAGAAAGCTATTGCTCGTAAAACAGGCGCACGTGGACTGCGCTCTATCATTGAAAATATGCTTTTAAATACAATGTTCGAACTTCCTGATATGGAAGGCGTTGTTGAGGTTATCGTCAATGAAGATGTCGTGAACGATCACAAAACGCCTGTTTTTGTTTATTCCGATAAAAAGGCGAAAAAATCGAAAAGCAAAAAAGACAAAGATAAGAGCAAAGACAAGGACGAAGACAGTGAAGCCGCCGCTTCTTAGGAACGGCGACCTCGCTTAGGTCATATCTTTTATTAACTTTTTGAATTTTTTTACAAAAAAAGTAATAATTTCGTGTATCCTGTTAAATGAACATTGTTTTTACAGGAGCATTATTTCATGTCCAAAGAAGCGAAAATTCTTCCAGATGCTAACAAGAAATACCGCCTTATCACGCGCAGTGATATGGATGGTCTGGTTTGTGGCGTTATTCTGAAAGAGCTGGGTTTAATTGATGATGTGACCTTTGCACACCCTAAAGACATGCAGGACGGACTTATCGAGGTTGGCCCTGATGATATCACAACAAATCTTCCTTATGTCGAGGGCGTTTATCTCGCTTTTGACCACCATGCCAGCGAAATCGCACGAGTAAAAGGCAATCCGGCCAACCATGTTATTGACGGCGCGGCTCCTTCGGCGGCGCGCGTGGTTTATGATTATTTTGGCGGCGCCGAAAAAATGCCTACTATCTCAGTAGATATGATGGACGCTGTAGACAAGGCCGATTCGGCTGCCTTCTCCAAAGAAGAAATTCTCAATCCTGAAGGCTGGGTTCTTTTGAGTTTTATTATGGACGCCAGAACCGGTCTTGGCCGATTCCGCGACTTTAACATCTCCAATTACCAATTGATGATGCAATTGATCGATGTCTGCCGCCAGCACAGCACGATTGAAGATATTTTACAGCTACCGGACGTAAAAGAGCGCGTTGACCTTTATTACGATCATCAGGTTAAATTCCGCACACAAATCGAGCAGTGTTCTAGCATTCACGACAACCTTGTCGTACTAGATCTTCGTAAGGAAGACACAATCTGGGCTGGTAACCGCTTTGTGATTTATGCGCTCTTCCCACAATGCAATATTTCTATCCATATCTTATGGGGTAAGAATAAGCAAAACACGGTTCTGGCCGTTGGGAAATCAATCTTGAATAAGACCAGCAACACCCATGTTGGCCATCTCTGCCTTGAATATGGCGGCGGCGGTCACCAAGCGGCCGGTACATGTCAGGTGGAGAACCTTCGTTCCGAAGAGACACTGCAAGAAATTATTACTAAAATTAACGCGGATGGTTAGCGCTTAAGGGCGTTGCCCCTCTTGCTTTAACTTCAATCTCTTCGCACAATGCCTTATGGGTATATTTGCACAATATTTTGGACATCACCGCATATTAACCAAGATGCGTAGCGCTTGCACTTCACGCGAGTCGCTCGAGCGTTTGCTGGCCTATGCCGACAAGAATGTTCCGTTTTATGAGGGGCGCTACGAAGCGCTGCTCGATAAGACAACTAAGCTCAGCGACGAGGAATTCTGGCAAGTATTTGCCGCCACCCCCATCACAACCAAACAAGATTTAAAAAATAACAATGATGCCTTTATGGCGCGCGGCATGGCTGCAAAGAAAGATTATTTGAAAGATGGTACGCCGCCAAACTTTCTCGGCACGCTCTGGTCAATATTCATTCGCAAGAACTTCAAGATATCCATCTCCACAGGCGGCACATCGGGTATGCCAACCTATCGCTGGCTGGACCATGATGATGCTAATGTTATGGCGCAATCATTCCTCGAATCCTTTCACATGAATGGCTGGAGACGCGGCGAAAGCTTCGTTGTTTATTATCCCCTTCGCTCCTATTTCACGGGTGCTTACGCCGCCTTTAATGATTGGTTGCACCGCCTGTTCGGCTTTAGCGTTGTGCCGTTCGAGAGCGTTACCAAAGAGAGCGTCCATGAATTGTTACAAACCCTCAAAACCCGCAAGGCAACGCTACTGGTTATATTTCCCTGCGTATTGCAGCGCGTGGCCGAGATCATGCACACCGAAAACATCCCGCCCGTTGAAAGCCTTGAAAACATTAATGTCAGCGGAGAATTCTTTTTCGATTGCTCAAAAGACTTCATTCAGGAGATGTTCCCAAATGCCCGCATAGAGATGACCTATGGCGCGGTTGAGCTTGGAGAGGTCGCGCATCAACATGGCGCGAGCAGCTTTGATTATAAGGTGTTCGATAAATTCGCCTATGTAGAGGATGGCGGCGATGACAGCATTCTCGTGACCTCACTGCACCAGAAAGCCTTCCCGATGATCCGCTATAAGATGGAGGATAAGGCGGTGCTTCACACTGATGACGATGGCGCACAATATCTGCTCCGCCTTGAGGGCAAGAACACCGATTTTCTTATAGGCGCCGAGGGTAAAAAATATTACGCCTCCTTTTTTAATCAGGCCATAAATATGCTAAACGCAAAATGCGCGGGCAACATCATTCATTTCATGATGCGCCATGAGGGCTGTAAAGCGCAGCTTAATTTTGTGCTAAAAAACGAAAACGAGGCGCATAAACTCCATATCGAGCAAGCCGCCCGCCACATCATCCAAAGCACCTTCCCGCAATTTACAGACATCACAGTCGCCTTCCCCGCGCATTTTAATCACGACTACACGCGCAAATTCAAGATTATCGGTGAAGGTGACGGGCTCTCCGAAGTTGTGGGTGGTTATCACCAGCGCAAGGCCGGATAAACGGTTGTGCCTTATTCAAAAATCGCAATCATCTGGTTTCGTCAGGATTTACGCCTTAAGGATAATCCCGCGCTCCTCCATGCCATTGAGGCAGGCTATGACATCTT
>JBBKXC010000159.1:0-8071 GCA_037969275.1 Bdellovibrionales bacterium
CACAATCCGCGGGCCGCCGCCCGATTTGTTAAGCCGTTATGAAACGCAGCCCTCCATTATCCTCACCACCCAGAGATACCGGATTTAGTATTTCTACACTTTACCTATGTTTGTGTAGAAATTTTACTATCTAAGGACTCTTACTAATGAAATACACCATTCTTGCCCTTTGCGGGCTTTTGCTCTTGGCCTTGCCTATGCAAGCTCAAGCCGGCGAATATGACCTGACCATCGCCCGCGAGCCTGTGAACATTACAAGCAAAACTGTCAAAAAAATTACCATCAATGGCGGGATTCCCGGCCCGACACTCCGCTTTACGGAAGGTGAAGATGTAACCATTCATGTAACGAATAAGATGGATGAAGATACGTCTGTTCACTGGCATGGCCTTTTGCTACCAGGGGAAATGGACGGTGTTCCCGGTTTTAATGGCTTTCCCGGCATTAAGCCCGGTGAGACTTTTACCTATCATATAAAAATCCGCCAATCCGGAACCTATTGGTATCATGCTCACAGCATGGGGCAAGAACAGGATGGGCATTACGGCTCTATCGTCATTACGCTAAAAAATGATCCCGTGAAAGCAGATCGCGATTACGTGGTGCTGATTTCGGATTTTACGGATGAGGAATCAGGCAGCATCATGGGCAACCTCAAAATGTCATCGGATTATTACGCCTATGCCCGCCGCACAATTGGTGATTTTTTTACAGATGTCGGCGAGCGCGGTTTTGGGAAGGCGTGGAAGAACGCCATGATGTGGAGCAAGATGCGCATGCTGCCCACTGACCTTTCGGATGTTAGCGGTTATACCTTCCTGATAAACGGTAAAACGCCGGATCAAAACTGGACAGGACTTTTCAAAGCGGGCGAGCGTGTGCGCCTGCGCTTTATCAATGCCTCGGCCATGTCATTTTATGATGTGCGTATACCGGGCCTGAAAATGCAAGTTGTCTCCTCGGATGGACAGAATGTGGAGCCTGTGCCAGTGGATGAGTTCCGCTTTGGCGTTGCCGAAACTTATGATGTCATTGTGACCCCTAAAGAGGACAAAGCCTATACGATTGCGGCGGAGTCTATCGATCGAAGCGGTTTTGCCATTGGGACATTGGCACCCCGCACGGGCATGAAAGGCGAAATTCCTAAAGCCAGAGAACGCGCTCTCCTCACCATGGCCGATATGGGCATGGATCATGATATGGGCGGTATGGATCACAGCAAAATGAGCCCTGAAGAAATGAAACAGATGATGGAGGAGATGGAAAGCGGCTGGGCGAAGGCCGGAACGCCCAAAGGCGATAAACAGCTTAATTATTCTGATTTGCGTTATCTCGGCATACAAAAAGATGTTCGTCAGCCAGAGCGGGAAATTCTCGTGCGCCTTGGCGGCAATATGGAGCGGTATATCTGGACGATTAACGGCGAGAAATATGCCGATGCGGGGCCGATGAAATTAAGATATGGCGAGCGCGTTCGTTTGAAATTTGTCAATGACACCATGATGGCGCACCCCATGCATTTGCACGGCATGTTCGTTCAGCTTGAAAACGGCCAGCCTATGGATAAATTGCCGAATAAGCACACGGTAATTGTGCCGCCGGGGCAGTCCTATTCCGTTCTTTTAACGGCAGATGAGGCAGGGGAATGGGCGTTCCATTGTCACCTTCTTTATCACATGATGGCGGGGATGATGACCAAAGCGGTTGTCGCTACACTTGATCCCTCTGATGTTCCGCAAATGAAGGCGTCGCCTTATACGCCGAGCAGCGCATCCAAGCCGATGAACCACGATATGCGCAGTATGGATCATAGCAAGATGAAAATGGACATGCCGGATAAGAAAGCTATGGATCACTCGAAGATGGATCATAGCAAAATGGACAAGAACATGGATAAGCCAAGCATGGATCATTCTAAAATGAATGATGACACTGACCCAGACACAGCACCGCACGGAGGACACAATCATGCGCACTAAACTTTATTTCACAACGTCACTATTTTTGCTCGCAATGAGTGTCCCTGTCTATGCAGAGGATGGGCATGCTCATAGCCCCGGCGACCACCTGCATGGATCGGAAGCCTATCACATGTTCAAACTTGAAACCGATTATGGCGCTGGAGAACATGGCCCTGTTGCCGGATGGGATTTTGATGGCTGGTATGGAACGGATGAAAACAAACTCTGGCTAAAATCCGAGGGTGAAATTTCGGATGGCACATTAGAACAAGCCGAGTTCTGGGCACTCTATAGCCGAAATGCTGCGACATTCTGGGATATTCAAGGCGGTATCCGGCATGACACCCAGCCCGTATCGACATCTTATGCAGTATTCGGCATTAATGGCCTTGCGCCTTACCATTATGAAACCGAGGCACATTTGTTCCTCAGTGATGATGGGGATGTGAGCGCACGTCTTCGCGGGGAAAAGGATTTGCTCGTGACGCAGCGCCTGATTTTGCAGCCATATGCGGAAGTCAATTTATCTGCGCAGGATGTAGAAGAACAAGAAATTGGCGCTGGGGTCACGGACGGTGAAATTGGCCTTCAAACCCGTTACGAATTTACCCGCAAATTCGCACCTTACTTTGATGTGCGCTATGAGCGGAAATTCGGCGAGACCTCATCCATTGCCAAAAGCCACGGCGAAGACAATGACAATGTAATTGCAGGCCTCGGCCTGCGCGTGATGTTTTAGGAGAACCATTATGGACATGATGATGAATATGGAGATCGTGCCAAATTGGCACCCGATTTTTGTACATTTCACTATAGGGCTTTTGGGCGTATCGGCGCTGCTCTATTTGGCGGGGCTGGTTTTCAAAAATGAACATTTGCTTATTGCGGGGCGCTGGAATCTCTGGATTGGCGCTTTCCTGACAATCGGAACCGTTGCCGCTGGGCTCAATGCTTATTATACGGTGGCTCATGACGGGGCGTCGCATATAGCTATGACAAACCATCGGAACTGGGCTTTGGCTACGGCCAGCGTTTTTGCGCTATTGGCTCTATGGTCACTTTGGAAACATAGAGGCGCAAAAGCGGTTAGCCCTGTTTTTGTCGGTCTTTTATTGTTGGCGACCGTGCTTTTGGGCATTACCGGCTTTAAAGGCGGCGAGGTCGTTTACCGCCATGGAACAGGCGTTATGCGTATGCCTATCATTCAAGGCGATGGCGGCCATGCCAGCCATCATCACGGCGCTGAGGAACTCAATGCCGCAGAGCCGGAGCCGGATCATCATGACGCTGAAATGATGCAAGCCCCTGCTGAAGATCATGGTGAAATGCCAGCCTTGGAAGAAAGCGAACACGATCACAGCGCCCATCAACACTAATCACTAACCACTAACCAAACCTAACTACCTAACCAACTAAAGGAGAAGACGAATGAAAAAACTTATATTAACACTCATACTTGCCGTTATGGCTTTCCCGGTTATGGCTCAAGAGCCTTCGGACGCGAGCAAAGAAGCATGGCTAAAGACGGTGGAAACGCAATATGTCTGCATGGTGAATAACCAGAGCTATGACAGCCCGCAAATTGCTGTTGAAGTCGAGGGCAAGACCTATTACGGCTGCTGCTCTATGTGCAAAGACCGCTTAGAAAAAGACCCCGCCATCCGCGCCGCAATTGATCCAGTCAGTGGTAACAGCGTTAACAAAGCAGAGGCCATTATTGGCGCCGATGTTAAAGGTAAGACCTATTATTTTGAAAACATGGAAAACTTCTCTGCATACGCCAATGGCCCAATGCCAGCTATGCCAGGTATGTCCAAAAAAGGCATGGATCATATGGACATGATGGATCATGAAAATATGGATGGTATGGACATGGACGCTATGCCTGAGAGCCATGACGGTCATCAATAATACGAATTTGATCCGCTATTAAAAATATCAAATTTCATAGAGCCTGCAGAGTTAGGTAATGCCCGCCGCAGGCTCTATGATACCTCCACCGTTATAAAGCCTATAAGCATGACGAAAAAAGCTGCTGTCATCATCACGAACATAAAGAGGCCGCAGCGTTGCCTAAGGGCATTGATCCGAATGATGTGATTTTATATTTGCCCCATGCATCCCGAAATGCGCCAACAAGGCCCAGGCAGCCGCCCTAAATGCGGTATGGCTCGCGGTATCGATAGGGCTGTAAGAAATAGAAATTTTTTGTTCGTAACGGCTTAGCCTGTTTATACGGTTACTATTCCTGCAGACAATAATAATGAATCCGTGAAAGTTTAAACGACCCAATTGGGCTTATTTATTTTGGTAAATTACGATTTCATTTTTTTATAAAAAGTTGATTTTGCAATGCCAAGGGTTTTGGCGGTTTTTGTAACGTTACCGCCGTATTGCTCTAGGGTGATTTTCATGACCTCTTTTTCGATCTCTTCCAATGTTTTAGCGCGATCATCCGAATGGTTAAGCGTGAGATACGCCGCGTTGTTTTTAGCCGAATTGGGCATGAGCTGCGCTGTTTGTGCGTGAGCGCTCAAATCCTCAATTTTTAGCGCGTTATCATCGCTCATCACGAGTGCGTGGTTAATGGCGTTTTCAATTTCGCGCACATTTCCGGGCCAGTTTCTAGATTGTAAATGCCGCATAAGCTGTCCATCCGGATATTTAACGATGCGCCCTTCGCGCGCGCAAAAGCGCTCTATAAAATGATGAATAAGGGGAGGGATGTCATTTTTTCTACTACGCAGCGGCGGTAGCTGAAGCGGCAAAACATTGAGCCGGAAAAATAAATCTTCACGGAATTTTCCGCTTTTTATATCTTGTTCAAGATCGCGATTTGTAGCGGAAATTATACGCGTATTGACCGCGACTGGCTTGCCGGCGCCGACGGGCTCAACTTCTTTTTGCTGCAGAACGCGCAGGAGTTTTACTTGCGTCTCTAGAGGTAATTCACCAACCTCATCCAGAAAAATAGTGCCGCCCTCGGCCTCTCTGAATTTACCCATGACCCTTTCCGCAGCACCGGTAAACGAGCCTTTTTCATGACCAAAGAGCGTACTCTCGACCAGTTGTGATGGGATTGCGCCGCAATTGACGGCGATGAAAGCCTTTCCGGCGCGGGCGCTTTCGCCGTGAAGGGCTTGGGCGAAAACTTCCTTGCCTGTGCCTGTTTCACCCGTGATGAGAACGGGGATGTCAGAGCCCGCCGCCTTTCTTCCCAGTGCGACCATTTGCCGCAAATCCCCATCGGCGCCGATGAGGTTGTCAAACGTGACGCGCTCCTCTTTTTCTCTGTGAAGGCGTTTAAGTTCATTTGACATTGCGCTGAGCTTTAGAGCGTTGCGCACCGTAGTTATCATGCGCTCGGCCTCATAGGGCTTGTTGATGAAATCCAGAGCGCCGAGCTTCATGGCCTTGATCGCTGCATCAACATCTTTATTTCCGGTCAGCATGAGGACAGGAAGAGCCGGGTATTTTTGCTGTAATATTTGAAGTGTCTTTAGGCCGTCCATGACCGGCATTTGTATATCTAGAATCACCAGCTTGATGTTTCTTTTTTCGTCGCGCTCCAATATGCCAAGGGCTGCTTGGCCGTTACTGGCCTGTTGCGCATGAAAACCGAGCTTGCGGTGCAGGAGCGTGTGCAGCATTTCCCGTTGCAAGGCATCATCATCGACTATTAAAACAGAGGGTGTCATTGGGACGTGTCCATTATTTACGTTCAACTTTAAGTTTAGTGCAATAATTGTTAAAAATCTGTTCGTTTTCCGGACATTTTTTAAAAAAGTCTCATTTTCATACGTTCGTATATGAGAATGCCGAATTTATTAATTTTTAAGGCATTGATAATCCTAGGCAATTTACGGCACAGCGCTTGCAATTATGAATAATATAAAATGGAGCGATCAGATGTATAAAATTAAAAACAGCTATGGAGAGTGCCACATTATGGATTTGAACATGATGAGCGTTAGCGAATACGGGGCGAGATTTACGATTGGGAATGTCATTTTATTATGTCTGCCGATCATCGTAATAGCGGGCGTATTACTTACTGTAATGATGCCGGAAATTACATTTTTTGCGGAATGTATGAATGTGCCCAATGGGGATGTTTGCACGATAACATTTAAGTAGACGTGAAAGCTTGGGAGCGAAGTCAACATGCTGAAAATTTATAATAATAATGTCGAAGAAGACCTGCTGTTGACGCTACAAGACCTCTCTATGAGCGCGCCCGCTACGCGGTGCTTATATTTGCGTTTATCCCGCCTTGAGCATAATGCGGATGATGCTTTAGTAATGGGCATTACTTCGGCGCTTGAAAAAATAGAATTACTCGGCGTGAGCAAGGTGTTTATCTGCGCCGATAAGGATATTTTTGTGATTAATCAGAGCTTGTCTTATGACGCTTTGGAAAAGTTTTATACCCACCTTACCCCCGACCTCTTGCCAGCCATATTCGAAAAAAGAGCATGGCTGGCAAGTCTTTTTGAGATTGGTATGGATTGGGAAACACTGAAAAATATTAGCATAAAAAAGCTCCACGCCGCGCGAGAGCGTGATGCGCCGACAAGGCGTTATGCGCAAGCAGGCGGCACATTGGATATGGCGATCAGCGCTATTGACCGTGATGCGATTGCCTCCTTGCGGGAGCGGCGTGGAGCGCGCAGAAAAATAGAAGTTGTTATTGCCGAAGATGACTCATTTTCTCGCATGCTGGTCGATACGCTTTTGCATGATACATATTCGATGGAGCTTGTGGGCGATGGTTTGGCTGCGGTTCTTTCCTATGTAAAAAAAGCGCCGGATGTGATTTTTTTGGATATCGGTATGCCGGATATGGATGGCCATGAAGTTTTAGAGAGGATATTCACACTCGACCCCGAAGCCTATGTCGTGATGTTTAGCGGCCATGGCGATATTTATAATGTCACAAAAGCCATGAGCCTTGGCGCCAAGGGGTTTTTGAGCAAGCCGTTCAGCAAGGAAAAATTCATCCGCTTCATTGAAAAATCCCCGCATGTGATGGCCAAAAATGGGGTCATTAATAATAAATGGCGGACGCAAAGCGCAATGAAATAAATAGCGCTCACCCTAAGCGCTTTATAATGGACTTGCCGCGCCGCGCCAATTCTGTATGGTGTCTGGCAAACAACCAAGGCAGAATTACCCATGATCCTCCCCGATGCGCATCCACTTATTAAGACGCCCAAAATTGGCGTGCTTATTATTAATCTCGGTACGCCTGAGGCTACGGATTATTGGTCGATGCGCAGATATCTGAGCGAATTCCTGAGCGATCCGCGTGTCATAGATACCAACCCATTGCTCTGGCAAGTGATATTGCAAGGCGTAATTCTCAGCTTTCGCCCCTCCAAGAGCGGCCATGCCTATGCGCAGATTTGGAATAAAGAACGTGATGAGAGCCCACTAAAAACCTTCACGCGCGCGCAATGCGAGAAGATTTCAACCGTATTAAGCCAGAGCAATCCGGATATTGTGGTGGAGTGGGCGATGCGCTACGGCAAACCCTCCACCCGCTCTGGGCTTGAGAACCTGATGGAGCAAGGCTGCGAGAAAATTCTGCTTTTTGCGCTGTATCCGCAATATAGCGCCTGCACGACCGCGACGGCCTATGACAAGGCCTTTGATACCTTAAAGACCATCACGCGCCAGCCCGCCATCCGCACAGCGGCGCATTGGCATGATGATCCTGCCTATATTGATGTGCTGGCGGGATCTGTGCGTGAGGCGCTGGGGGATGATGAGAACGCGCAGCCCGATCATATTCTGGCCTCGTTCCACGGCGTGCCTATGCGCTATTTACAAAAAGGCGATCCGTATCATTGTTATTGCGTCAAAACTGGGCGCTTACTCCGCGAGAAATTGGGCTGGGCGGAGGAGCGCTGGACGACGACCTTCCAATCACGCTTCGGGCCGCAGGAATGGCTGCGCCCTTATACGGATGAAACCGTGCGCAATCTGGCCAAAAGCGGCGTTAAGCATTTGGCGATCCTATCGCCCGCTTTTGTTTCAGATTGTATCGAGACATTGGAGGAGATCAATATTGGTCTTCGCGAGGAATTTCTGGCCAATGGCGGAGAGCG
>JBBKXC010000160.1:0-3407 GCA_037969275.1 Bdellovibrionales bacterium
GCGCTACTGTGCATATGATGCATGAGGGCACAAAACGCCGTGTCAGCGGAACGCATCTCATCGCCATGGCGGAAGAAGCCCCGCGCGCGGCGCTCTGCGATCCTGCGCTGGCTTGGGCAGGCATCAACGAGAACGAAGCGCGCGAAAAATTCGGCAGCGGTAATTTCCATCTGGTGAAATGGCGCTATCAGGAAAGCGATTACGCCCAAACGCAGCGCAAAGAAGCCGGGCTTTTGAAAATCATCACCAAGATGGACGGCACTGTGATTGGCGCCGGAGTATGCGGCGCGGGCGCGGAAGAAATTATTCCACTTTGGTCACTCGCGCTGGCGCAAAATATGAAATTACAGGATATGACAGAGATCGATATTCCTTACGGGTCATACGGTCATATATCCACCCGCGCCGCACAAGGGTATTGCGCCCAAATAAAAAGCCCCGCCAAGCAATACAAAGCCGGATCATTCTGGCAAGGCTTAATCGGCGGCGGATAAGGTAAAACCTCATGCTCAGCCCCGCCGCTTATTTCCGGTTTCACCGCATCAGCCGCATTGAATATCTACTTCGACCCGAGCGCGCAGCCTTGCGTGGGTGTTTCTATATGTTCGCAAAATTCTGGATCAGCTTTTTTATCTTCGGCACGGGTTGTAATGTTTTATTTACTCTTCCTGCATTGCAGCTGGCTTTATCGGGAGGCTTATATGTTTATCTTAGCGGCGCGCTCGCCCTAATAGTTAGCATTTTCACGCTCATGTTGATCGTCATTGGTATTGATATACTGGATTTAATCTGGCGGCGAAGGGAAAAGACCGATTTCGACAAGACCCAATGGCATATCCGCGATATATTGCGCGTATACCAAAAAAGCCACGGTTTAAGCCAATATAATAAAGAGGTTGTCGGTCATATTCTAAAAATCCAAGACGATGATTTAAGCACACGCCTTGGCGATATGAGCGCTAAACAGCGCGCGCTTATCGAAGACAGCATTCTCTACACTTATGAAATGAACGGCATTCCGAACGCGCTTGCTTACGGCACCAAGATTATGATTTTGGCGCTTATCGTCATTGTTGTTTTGACATTTGTAACGCTTTATAGCTTTGCGGAACATTTTATTCGCGCCCAATTCGGTAGTAATTCGAGTGGCTTTATTATGCTCTACGTTGCCTTTGCCATTGGGATTTTCTCTACTTATATCGGCATGAGGGATACTGAAAAATATTGGAACATCATTGGTCCGCATGGCCGCAATGGTATGCGGCGCATAGTATTTTATTGGCCAGCGACATTTCCTATTCTGTTCGGCCTCATATACTGGGTGCAGAGCTTAATGGGTTGGCGCTAAAATTATCTTTATCTAAGCCGGCTTTGTGCTATTAAGAACGCCATGACCGAAACGCGCCTAAACACTCTCGAAGAAACGCTCACCCACCAAGAGCAGCAGATTAGCGACCTGAGCGAAATGCTGATTGCGCAGGGGCGCGAAATGGCGGCTATGGGTAAGGAAATTGCCAAGCTCAAAGCCAAGATTGAAAGTCATCAGGAAGGCGCGGGCGATGGCGGCGCAGCCAATGCAGCAGATTTCGCCGCGCAAAATAAACCGCCGCATTGGTGATTTTGAACTTAAACGAAATCGAAACTAGCCTGCGCCGTTTCGGGGTCTTGCGCTCCGGCGTGCTTTAGCATCACATCTAGAAATTCAGTGCTTTTTTCTGATTTTACCTGCTCTTGATACTCTGTAAGGACATCACTAATACCTACATCCATGAATGGGTTATTATCATTTATCAGGGCAGATTTTTTCTTCAGATATCCAATATCACTTTCACACGCACCTTTATAATTAAATACATGCCACAAATCACAATAATCGAAAGCCTGCCTGAGTAATTTATTACCTCTGAACAAGACATCATCTTCGAGCGGTAATTTGGCATCATAGATTAAATATTGCCCCTTACTAATTTTGGCCATCTCTTTAGCGCTCACCATGTCGTAGCCTGCTACCGGAGGATGATCGTCATTATGTTGCTCTAAATATTCACAATAATCCAATAAAGCACTATCGCCATATGTTTTTACTAGGCGGCTTTGTTTGAAATAGCAGTGAAATGTTTCGTTGCCCGCATCCATTAAAGCCGCATCATGCGCATGTCCGATAGTTCGGCTATTATTATAAGTTTTTTCGAAAGCCCTATATAGCGGCGCGTATTTGCTATTGGTTTTATCTGCTGCGCCAGAAATAAAATTAAACGCTTCTGTATACCCGTTTAAATACATCTCATGCGCAACTCTGGCTGTACACGTCTCGGCGCCAGCCTCGCTCGTTAAACTGTAAAGCAGTCTTGTGCGACCGTCCCATTCCGCGTCATAGTCACTCCAAGGATTGAGCCAATGCATAAGTTCATGTGGGATAACGGCGGCCGCGTCTTCGATTAATGAATTAGTGGTCGAAAGACGAAGAACTTTTGCATCACAATCGCCCAGATTACCATTGCCGAATTCATATCTTAAAAAACTAAGCTTGGATTTTTTTGCAGCCTTTAAAATACTTTTCGCTAATTTGCTATGCTTATTTAATAGATGTATGGCCTCCGCCATTTGTGGGTCTTTGCGCGCCATATGACGCGGGGCATGGAGATAAAGATACCCGTTTGATGGTTCATCTTCGGAAAGTTGCAGGGCGGGATTAGCCAAGTGCGGCCGCGCCTCTCCCATTTCGGTATCTTTGATTTTTTTACTAAGCATGCCCACTTACCCAACCATATTAAAATCAACAATATCTTACAATTTTAATTATATTATGTCAATAAATTTGAGGATTGTTCTTTAGAGCTTAATCTTCTAGCCTATACTATTGAACAAAAGGATACCCCGATCATGCAGCTCAAACCCTCAACGCCCCCCACCGCGCCGGAATACGATAAAAACCGCAAAGCGATGGAATTACTCGTTGCCGACCTGAAAGACAAGATCGCAGCGATTGAGCTTGGCGGCGGCGAAAAAGCGCGGGATCGCCATACATCCAGAGGCAAGCTTTTGCCGCGCGAGCGCATTGATGCGCTGCTTGATCCCGGCTCACCGTTTTTGGAATTCTCCAGCCTTGCCGCCTATGAAGTATATGACGACCACATCCCCGCCGCAGGCATTATCACCGGCATTGGCCGCGTTTCGGGGCAGGAATGCGTGATCGTGTGTAATGATGCCACCGTCAAAGGCGGCACGTATTACCCTCTCACTGTGAAAAAACATCTACGCGCGCAAGAAATTGCCGAAGCCAATAATCTGCCTTGCGTTTATCTGGTGGATAGCGGCGGCGCAAATTTGCCAAACCAAGACGAAGTTTTCCCCGACCGCGATCATTTCGGGCGCATCTTTTATAATCAAGCCAATATGAGCGCCAA
>JBBKXC010000161.1:0-6893 GCA_037969275.1 Bdellovibrionales bacterium
GAATAACCGGCAATCAGCAATACAGCAGCCACAGTCGAAAGATTGAACTCCATTTGCGTTAAAGCAAACAGGCCAATCGTCGCAAGCGAGTCATGCGCCAGCGCCACAATCGCGGCCACGCCGAATTGCCATTCAAAGCGTATCCAGATATAGGCCATAATGCCGAGGAGCGAAAAGATAATGGCGTAAAGCCCCTGAATTTTCAGTTCTTTTCCGACCTGCGGCCCGACATATTCTGTCCGGCGGTAATCAATAAGGCTTTCATCACCCTCGCCCGTATATGCGGCGTCCAGATAATCCCGCACTTTTTGAATAGCAGCCTTATCGGCCTCGGGGTCACCGCCGCTTTGTTGGCCAAGGCGAATAAGAAGGTCATTAGGCTCGCCAAATTCCTGAATAGAAACCGCCCCAAGACCAAGCCCGTTTAGATCACGGCGTATAACCGAGAGATCCGGTAATTCCGGTGTGCGGACTTCAATAAGTGTTCCGCCAGTAAAATCGATACCAAAATTCAGGCCGCGCTGCGTTACTAAAAATATTGAAGCCAGCATAATAAACGCCGATATAACAAAGGCAAAGTTGCGCATGCCCATGATATTGACGTTGGTTTCTTCGGGTATAATTCTTATTCCACGCATTTTTTTACTCTCAACTTATCTCTTAATTTATACAGGCAGCACGTTCGTCGGTTTCGCCTTACGAAGCCAAGTCACCACCATCACCCGCGTAATCATTATCGCCGCGAAGAATGACGTCATAATCCCGACGCCCAGCGTCACAGCAAAGCCTTTAATCGGCCCAGTTCCAAACGAGAACAGAATAATCGCGGCAATCAATGTGGTCAGGTTAGAATCAATAATTGTCGCCATAGCGCGGCTATATCCGGCGTCAATGGCCGACATAGGTGAACGCCCTTCGCGCAGCTCTTCCCTGATGCGCTCGAAAATCAGAACATTCGCATCCACGGCCATACCGATAGTCAGAACAATACCGGCAATACCGGGCAGTGTTAGGGTTGCCTGCATAACCGATAGAATACCGAAAATCAGCGCCACATTAACAAGCAGCGCCACATTGGCCATCAAACCAAACAAGCCATAGCTTCCGGCCATAAATACTAAGACCAGCGCCATACCAATCAGCGCCGCCACTTGTCCGGAAGCGATTGAATCCGCACCCAGTGATGGACCAACAGTCCGCTCTTCAATAACGCTGAGCGGCGCAGGCAAAGCCCCCGCGCGCAAAAGCAGCGCCAAATCATTGGCGGCCTGCACATCAAAGCCGCCGGAAATTTGTCCGTTACCACCGCAAATCGGCTCGCGGATAACAGGCGCGGAAATTACCGCGTCATCAAGAACAATGGCAAAAGGCTTGCCAACATTATCGGTTGAAACTTTACAAAAACGGCGCGCGCCCACACCATTGAGACGAAAACTCACCACAGCCTCGCCGCTCTGGCCAAAGCTTGGCGCCGCAGTATCAAGCATCTCGCCTGTAATCATTGCGCGGCGCTCGATAGAAATATCGCGGCCCGGCTCGTCCACCATAGGCAAACGCTTGCCGCCTACACCACTATCACTGAGCAAATGAAAGGTTAGCTTCGCCGTTGTACCAACGATGCGCTTTAAGTCCTCTGCATTAGCGCCCGGAACTTGCAACAAGATACGATCATCGCCTTGACGGGCAATGCTAGGCTCGGTCGTGCCAAGCTCATCCACGCGGCGGCGAACGATTTCGATAGATTGCTCGATTGTCTGGTTAACGATGGTTTGCACTTCGATATCGCTCAAGCGCGCCTCAAGTGTCATGCCGTCCGCGGCGCTTGTTACGACCATATCTTGTCCGAGGTTACGCAATATTTTACGCGCGGCTTCGCCCTGGGCGGCGTCGCGCAATACTACGCGCATACCTTTATCAAGCGTTCCAATACGGGAATAGCCGATTTTCTCTTCGCGCATGGATGTTCTGGCGTCTTGCACCAGCATGTCTTCACGCTCCTTGAAAACAACGCCGATATCTACCTGATACAGCAAATGCGCGCCGCCGCGAAGATCAAGGCCAAGGTTAATGGTCTTGTTCGGCATCCATCCCGGCAAATTTGTTTTAACCCAGTTTTGCGAGTCCACGCTCATTAGATTAGGAAGGCTGTAGGCGATCCCTAAAAAGCATGTCACTAAAACTAATATGAATTTCCAGCGCGGTATTTGTATCATTTAAAATTACTCGAATTACTTTTCGTTTATTTCTTTTTTACGTCGTCTTTTTTAATGTCCTTTTTGACATCTTTTTTGACAGCTTTTTTAGGCTCTTTTTTGACGTCTTTTTTAGGATCTGCCTTGTCGGCTTTGGCTTCATTGGCCGCTTTGGCACGAAGGCGCGGATCATCCTTTTGCTGGATAGTCGAGCGCAGGGCCGTTACCGTTGTGTCACCAAGATTAACAATAATTTCGTCTTTATCATCGCTCACTTTTTCAACCGTGCCGATAAGGCCGCCGCCCGTAATAACGCGGTCACCCTTTTGCAATTGGTTCAGCATTTTACCATGCTCCTTGAAGCGCTTTTGCTGTGGCAAAATGAGAAGGATATAGAATAGAAATACCAAAACACCAATGACCATTAAGTTCTGGATAATAAGCTCGCTTGATGTCGGCGCATCCGGTAGAGGTGGGATTTGGCCTTCCAACTCGGCTAGGCTTTCCGTGGCTTGCGCATAGGCTTTAGCTATAAACATTCTTTATATCCTTAATTAACACATGGATTGGTTTTTGTATGGAATGAGACTATAAAGACTTGGAATACAAAGGCAAGAGATGAACGAAATGAATACAGAAAAATTACTTGATGTGTTGGAGCGTATAGCTTCGGCGCTAGAAAAACAGTCCGGAGCCGCGCAAATAAAAGCGCCCGATTTTTCATCGGCCAATGCCTTTCTCTGGCAAGCCGAGGATAAATCACTAAAAGGCATAAATGACACAGGGGCGCTCCCTCTTTCCATGTTAATCGGTATTGATGATCAGCATGGTACGCTCATGGACAACACCGAGCAATTCGCCAAAGGCTTTACTGCTAACAACGCCCTTCTATGGGGCGCGCGCGGCATGGGCAAAAGCTCGCTCGTCAAGGCTGTGCATAGCAAATTGGCCAAGCAATATCCGCTAATACTTATTGAAATACACCGCGAGGATATTCACACCCTGCCCGTCTTACTCGGCATTGTGCAAAATGAAACCGATAAGCGTTTCATCCTATATTGTGATGACCTTTCTTTTGATGAGCAGGATAGCGGCTATAAATCTCTTAAGGCCGTGCTTGAAGGCGGCATACAGGCGCGCCCTGCCAATGTGATCTTCTACGCTACCTCGAACCGCCGTCACCTGATGCCGCGTAAAATGATTGAAAACGAAGCCAGGACGGCCATCCATAGCGGGGAAAGCATTGAGGAAAAGGTTTCCCTATCCGACCGCTTCGGTCTATGGCTTGGTTTCTATGCTTGTGGGCAAGATGATTATTTTGCAATGGTTGAAGGCTACGCGAAAATGCTGGATTTAAAAATCGCTAGCGATGATTTACGCGCCAAGGCGCTGGAATGGTCAATGATGCGCGGAGCACGATCTGGGCGCGTCGCGTGGCAATTCATTCAAGATCAAGCGGGCAAAGCCGGACAGAAATAAGCCTAAAGCGTTCAACCAGCCGCCCTGAAACCTAGCTATAATCCCAATGCCGGAATGTTGTGTAAGTCGGCCATTCTGACTGCTTAATCACCTCTGGCGTGGGGTTAACAATTGTAATTTGCCCCAGAATAGCTGTATCAATTTCACCCGTAAAACCAGCGCCCTTACGCATGGCGCTTTCGAACATTTCACCTAGCCTTTTCAAGCGCTCGGCCCCATCAAGCTTTTCGACAGCGTTTGGATCAAAAGGGCCTTTATGGTCGTAAAATTCAATGGTCAGCTTACGGGTAGACATCGCGTTCTCCTTCATTATGCAATAATTTGTATAGCACAATAAAAATTATGTCAATAATAGAAGCGCACAACTCTAACAAACAGCAAGAAGGCCGCGATAAACCCAGCGGCCATAAACACAAAGACAAAGCCGGATTGCAAAAAAGGCCCGAGCAATACCCCGATAACCAAATATAAGGCGGGACTAAGCAGGAACACGCCGCTCACGAGTGATAACAATCCCGGTATACAGCCCTTATCAATTTTCCCTTTCAGGCAAACAACCGCAACAGGCTCTCCAACTTCTAATGGTTTTATCCAATAGGTCGCGCTATCGATGCTCGTTATCTTGCAAGGCTGGTTATCGCCGCCCGCATTCTCAAGCTGTAGAATTGGTAAATGCTTACCTTTATTTTTCTTTTTTTGAAATCCTGTAATATGGCCGGTGCGGCGCTCTCCCTTTAAGCGCCAGAACCCGTACCAGCCGACAAGGTATGCGCCATAAACGGCCATAAGCACATAAAGACCGAGCCATAATTGTTCCATACCGAGCTCCATCATTAAGTTCCTACATGCCCTTGGGGATCAATAGCCTGCGTTCCACGGCGCAGCTCGAAATGCAATTGCGGTGCTGATACCGAGCCAGTAGAGCCCACCGTTCCTATAGACTGACCGCGCTGAACGGTCTGGCCGCGCTGAACAAGAAGCTGGTCAAGATGAGCATACGCGCTCATATAGCGATCAGCATGGCGCACAAGGATAAGATTGCCAGAGCCTTTCAACTCATTACCGACATAAACAACAACGCCGTTCTCGGCGGCTTTAACCGGCGCGCCCTTGCTGGCGGCTATGTTGATCCCGTCATTATGCAGCCCGTCTTTCTTTGGCCCATAACCGGAGATGACTTTCCCATCGACTGGCTGTAAAAATTTAGACGAGGTGCGCACAGGCGGCGTAGAGGATATCTTCACAGGCCGCGCGAGCACCTTAGGCACTTCAACCTCGGCAATTCGCTCTTGTTGCAATTCCTGCTCTAAATCACGCTCCCGCGCAAGCCTTGATTCTTGCGCCCCCTCAGGCACACGCAAAACATTACCCGCCGCTTGCGATTGCTGGTAAGGCTTTACCGGAGGCGGTTTTACATTCGCCATCCGAACAACTGGCGCCGGCCTTGGCGCAGGAACGCTTGAGGGCATTTTGAGTGTTTGCCCCGCTTTAAGCTTATAGGGCGCGGCGAGGTTATTTTGGCGCGCAACATCACTGGTGTTTGTATTAAACAGCCTTGAAATCTCGTAGAGCGTATCGCCGGAGCGCACCTTGTATTTTTGCGGCGGCGGTAATTTTAAACGCTGCCCACCGGCCAAGTTAAAGGGCGCGTTTAGCTTATTAATATAGGCAATGTCGCGCATCTCGATCTGATAGCGGTTAGAGATGCTGTAGAGCGTATCGCCGCTCTGCACAACATGCATACCAACGCTCCCTGCGCCGGGGGTTGCACCATAGGTGCTAACAGGCGCAGGTTTCTGCGCCCCAAGGCAGGACGATAGCAAAGCAAGAGCTGCAAGATAAGGAATGAGCGAAAGTCTCATATGAATACTATAATCGCTTCGGCGTATTTCTTCAATAAGACCTACTCCTCATTATCCTTGGCGATGTCGGGCAATAAAGGTACAAAGCGCACAGGCATTAAGGTTTTGACTGAATAAGCCTCCCCGCTCTCCTTTTTATAGATGCGCAAAGTCTGCGCGCCCTCTTCGGCGATAGGAATAACCAGCAACCCGCCGTCTTTTAATTGATCAATCAGCGCAGCTGGCGGACGATCTCTTGCGGCGGCGGTGACAATAATTTTATCAAACGGGGCTTGTGCGGGCCAGCCCTTCATGCCATCTCCGGCTATGGCCGTAATATTGCGCAATCTTTGTGACTCCAAGCGTTTTTCCGCAAGCACCAAAAGAACTTTATGGCGCTCAATTGTATAAACGCGCCGACAAAGCCGTGCCAGCACCGCGCATTGATAGCCGCAGCCTGTGCCGACCTCGAGCACCTTATCGCGATCATTCAGCTTTAAAGCCTGCGTCATCGCGGCAACAACATAGGGTTGGCTTATTGTCTGGCCGCGGCCAATGGGCAGGGCAATATCATCCCACGCCTGATCACGCACGGCGGCAGGTACAAATTCATCCCTCGGCACTTTTTCCATCGCGGAAAGGACGGATGTATCCGTGATCCCCTTGTTACGGAGATGCATAATAAGTCGGATGCGTTTGTTAGTGTCTTGGATGGTCATGGGTGAGTATTCGAGAAGCATTCCCTCAAGTGTACCTGTATCATTGGCGTTTTCAACAAATATTTGACAGAAAGCCATGCCCTGACCTAAATATATCTTATGACTACAAAAGCAGCACCCGTAACCCAATGGCAAGACAAGCTCCGCGAAGCCTTTTCGCGCAATGCCGCCTATGGCCTGTTCATTGATTATCAGAAAAAATTCCACGCCGTTGATACACATGGCGCTATGGTTCGCGGCTCCCGCATTTCAGAGGCTACGCGAGGCCTAGGTATACGCAATTACTGGGTGGCCACCCCTGAGGCGGATATACCGCTCGAGCGCACCCTCTATAAAGATTTATCGCTCCGAAATGATGATGCGTTTTATTTCGCCGCGCCCGCGCCCGATGAAACCGTCTTCATTAAAAAGCAGCAAAATATGCTCACCACACCAGCGGCCAAAGAGCATTTCTCAAAGCTGGATCGCCCCGTCATAATTGCTGGCGGCCTTTATGCGAATAAATGCTTCGGCACCAGCGTTGTTGGCCTGCTTAATCTCATAGAATGCGATATTATTGTGCCCTACGATGCCACAAATTTCGAAAGCGTCGACGATGTGCAAACACTCACACTTAATATAAGTTGGAATTACATGAAGCCCCCCAAAGGCCGCCTCCACGC
>JBBKXC010000162.1:0-13397 GCA_037969275.1 Bdellovibrionales bacterium
CAATTTAGTTCTTCAATGGCTGAGTCCAGCGATAGAATGGCTTCGCCTTCCTCTTTGCTGAGATTTTCGAAAGGACGGCCTTTGCCGTAGAGGTCGCATATGCGCTCATAGGTGATCAAGTCAATGATCTGATGCGGATCACGCACGAGTATCCGTGCTATGTCTTGGGCGCTATACGCGCTCGTTGTCCCAGTATAATTTTTTCCCATACGACTTTATGGATAATTGCGGAGGAGAAATCAAGAAAAAATGTTAAATCTGGTTTCTAAACCATGTTGATTGGCGTTTGGCGTAGTGGCGGGTGTCGGCTTGGGCGAGGGTTATGGCGTCATCAAGAGCGAGCTCACCTGCGAGATGGGCGCGGAGTTGTTTGAAGCCGAGCGCCTTGCAGAGCGGCACGCCCTCATTGACCTCGCCGCGCTCAAGGCGGCGGGTGAAGTTTTGGACTTCTTCTAATGCGCCGCCTTTTACCATGTGCTCAAAACGAAGATTGCAGCGGTTATAGAGTGTTTCGCGCTCGGGCAGTATGATTTCCGTTTCGAATGTCCAATGATCCGGCGGCCCTGCGCGCTCCAGCTCTTGCCAAACAGCGAGAGATTTTCCTGTCGCCTCCAGCACCTCCATAGCGCGAATAATGCGCGCTTTGTGATTAACGTGGAAGCGCTGCGCCATGATGGGGTCGCGCGCGTTTAGTTCTTGATAAAATTCTTCAGCGCCTATCGCCTCATAGCGCGCCACAACGCGGGCGCGTACTTCTGGCGGTATATCGGGCATCGGCGAGAGACCATCGGTCAGCGCCTTGATATAAAGCCCTGTGCCGCCGCAAATGATGGGCGTTTGACCGTTGGCCAGAACTTCGGCAATGATAGGCTCTACGATCTCCCGCCAGTTTCCAGCGCTGCAGACTTCATTGGGATGGAGATGGGAGTAAAGCCTATGCGGCGCGGCCTCCAGATCCTCGGCGCTAGGGTGCGCTGTCAGGCCATGAAGACCGTTATAAATTTGCAAGCTATCGCAGTTAATAATGACGCCATCTTTTTGCGCGGCGAGCTCTAAGGCGCGGGCGGATTTTCCGCCCGCAGTCGGCCCTGCGATAATATGAATGGTTTCTGGTTTCAAAACTTACTTAAGCTGGAGCGCTACAAAACGCACATCGCCTTCGCGGTTGATGAGCAGCAGAACCGAGCTACGCCCCGCCTTGGTCGCCGCGTCCACGATGTCGATCATGTCTTGCGGTGTTTTTACGGGCTGCTGGTTAACCTCAACGATAACATCACCCGGGGCAAGACCCTTTTGCGCCGCCTCGGCGGTTTGCGTGACATCGCCGATCATCACGCCATCGGTAACCGAGTCCGGCACGTGGTAATCTGTGCGCTCTTGGTCGGTGAGGGGCATAATGCCAATACCGAGCTTTTCAACTTTTTTGATCTCGGAGCCAGTTTTGCCTTCGCCTATCTCAAGCAGGCCTTCTTCTTCGGCAACCTCAAGCTCACCAATAGCAACGGTGGCTGTTTTCTCTACGCCTTCGCGCCAGAATTTTAGCGCGGCCGTTTCGCCGATATTGGATTCGGCAACAATGCGCGGCAAGGAGCGCATAGAATCGATTTTCTGGCCGTTAAATTCGGTAATCACATCGCCGTGTTGCAAGCCTGCTTTTTCGGCAGGGCCACCGGGCGTAATGCTGGCCACAAGCGCGCCGTGCTCGGTCGGAAGATCAAGACTGGCAGCGATGTCTTCGGTAACTGTCTGGATGCGAACGCCCAGCCAGCCGCGGCGCGTACGGCCATATTTTATAAGCTGGTTGATAACAGGTTTGGCAAGGTCGGACGGAATGGCAAAGCCAATGCCAACAGAGCCGCCAGTTGGCGAAAAGATCGCTGTGTTAATGCCGATAACTTCGCCTTTGAGATTGAACATAGGGCCGCCGGAATTTCCGCGGTTAATGGAGGCATCTGTTTGCAAATAATCATCATAAGGACCGGATTGAATGTCACGCTGGCGCGCCGAAATAATACCGGCAGTGGTTGTGCCGCCAAGGCCAAAAGGGTTACCAATCGCCAAAACCCAATCACCAACGCGCAAGACATCGCTATTGCCAAAGCTTACGGTTTTAAGATCGGCGGCTTTCGGATCAACCTTCAAAAGCGCGATGTCGGTTTTGTCATCTACGCCCAAAATTTCAGCGTCAATTGTCTGGTCATTATAGAGCGTGACCTTTACTTCGTCGGCGTCGCGAATAACGTGGTTATTGGTAACAATATAGCCATTTTCAGCGTCAATAATAAAGCCTGAGCCTAGAGAGGCTTGCGGGACAGCGTCCATGCCGCGGCCACGTTTATCCATGAATTCCTCGAAGAAATCTTCGAAAGGCGAGCCTTCTGGGAATTGCGGAACATCAGGGAAATCTTTCGCATCTGTATGCGTTTGTGTCGAGGAGATATTCACCACGGCAGGAAGGAGCTTTTCAACCAAATCTGCAAAACTGGCGGGCGGGCGCTCTTGAACATTTTTAAAGACCTCTTTGGCGACTTCAGTTCTATCCTCGACGGCCTCATCGGCTTGTGCGTGCACCGGAAGGGTGATCGCGAAAGTGGAGAATGTCAGTAATAGTGCGGAAACGAGAACTCTTGTTTTCAAACGCGGGGTCATAGCCTTACCTTCTTGTCGATGATTTTAACGGAGTTATATCAGACCCCTAAATTAGTCCTACTTAGCAGGCTGGTCAACAGGAGATAAGCCTAAAACTTTAACAGTTCGATGAGCGTGACCAGTAAAAAACCGACCGCAACCATGCTCGCGCCGAATATGCGAAGGCTTTGGGGCGGCATGGTCAAAGCCATAGCCAGCATACGGCGAATTTGTTCGGGGAACAGTGCGTAGAGCGCCCCTTCTATCACGAAGACAAGGGCAAAGGCCGTCAGAATATAAGCGCCAAAGCTTTCCATTCTGTCCAAGGCCTCGCCTTATTTCTTGCGATCATCCATATAGCGGAAGAAAGTGCTATCAGGTGAAAGAATGAGCTGCGTTTCTGGATTGGCCAATGTGTTCTTATAGGCTTCCATTGAGCGGATGAATGAGTAGAACTCTTCGTCCTTGCTGAAGGCTTCGGCGTAAGTTTTAATCGCGTCATTATCGCCCTGACCGCGTAATTTTTGAGCGTCACGTTCGGCTTCGGCAATAAGGACTGTCCGTTCTTTTTCAGCAGTGGAGCGGATTTCCAATGCGCGTTCCTCGCCTTTGGCTCTGGTTTCTGTGGCGCGCTCTTTAAGCTCGGAAATCATCCGGCGCACAGTGGAGGTGCGCAAATCGGCAGTGAGATCAGCGCGCACAATACGCACATCAACAATTTCAATCCCGAGTTGGTCTTGCTCGATCTTGCGGTTGACACGCGTCTGGATGCTGGTCATCACGCGGCCACGGCGCTCAGAGAGCAAATCATGGAGCGTGGTATTACCCAAAACAGATTTGGTGGATTCTTTCAAAATATCTTCAAGACGTGAATTGGCGTTAGAGACTGTGCGCAATGTTTTCAAGAATTGCAGCGGGTCTGTAATGCGGTAGCGCGCGAATGTATCAACGATAATAGGCTCGCCGCTGACATTTTCAATCGGTGGAATTTCGCCTTCCGCAATTGCTTCTTCTGCTTCTGTTTCTGCTTCGAGCTGCTCGCGTCGCGTGGCGCTGGAAATAACCATTTGCTCGGGGCCAGGATCAACGGAGAGAATGCGGCGGTCGAAAAATTGGACATTCTGGATGAACGGGACTTTGAAATGCAGACCGGGGCCTTTAACCTCGCCCATAGGCTGACCAAGTTGCAACACAATGGCTTGCTCGCGCTGATCGACGATAAACATCGAAAGCGAGACAAGGATCAAGCCGCCTGCGACCAGAAAAAGTGCGATCAAAAGTGGTTTATTCATTTGTATATGTCCTTACCTTTATGTCTTTAACTTGGCTTATTGTATCGTAGCGCGTGGGTCTTCCACGGCGTCGGTACGTTTGCGGTTGTTACGTTTATTCAGTTCACCGAGCGGAAGATAAGGCACTACGCCGCTTCCTGCTTTATCGTCCAATATAATTTTTTGCGCATTACGCAAAACTTCTTCCATGGTTTCGATATAAATACGCTCTTTCGTGACGTCCTTGCCTTGCAAATAGGCCGAGTAGACAGAATTGAAGCGATCAGCATCACCAGCTGCGCGCGCAATTGTCGATTGCTTATAGGCTTGCGCTTCTTGGGTCATCTGGATGGCCATACCGCGCGCGCGGGGCAGAATATCTTCGCGGTAAGCTTCGGCGCGGTTTTGAACATCTTCGCCGTCTTGCTTTGCGGATTGAACATCTTGGAAGGCGTCTTGCACATCGGGATGCACTTCGGCCATTTGAATCAATACCTGCTTGATAGAAATGCCGGAGTTATAGGCATCCAGATTGGTCTGGATAATTTTTTGGGCAGCATCGGCGACCGCGGCGCGGCCTGTCGTGATGATCGGGAACATCAATGTCTGGCCGATTACCTCACGTATAGCGCTTTCTGCGACCTTTTTAATCGTATTGTCCTGATCACGGATATTAAAAAGATAGTCTTCAGCGGATTTGATATTCCACTGAATGACCAGATCAACATCAACAATGTTACGATCAGCGGTCAGAATAAGGCTTTCTTCCGGCAAATCGCGTTTGCTGGATGGGCCGTTACGGGAAAAGCTCTCGATAAAGCCAATATTCATCTGGCGAATTTCTTCGACATTCAAAACATTCGCGGTCTCAATCGGGCCCGGAAGGTGATAGCCAAGGCCGGGCTCGGCTTTGGTCGTGTTCCACTTACCGAAGCGCTGGATTACAGCGTTTTCACCGGGATTAACCACATAAAAGCCACTGGCCAGCCAAAGAGCGGCAATAACAAGCACTGCAGCCACTAAAACAGTGCCGCCTTTCATGTTGCCGGGCAGGATTGCGCGGAAATTATCCTGCGCCTTGCGGAGCATTTCATCAATATCGGGCGGCTCATTACCTGAAGACCCGCCGCCGCCGCGTTGACCGCGTCCCGGATCGTTGCTCCCTGGTTTACCCCAAGGGTTGCTGCCTTTATTACCTGATTTGTCGTCCCAAGCCATGGTTCAAATTCTCTTACTGTCGTTGTGAATCGCTATGGGCACTAACATATGCTATTTGTATTCGGATGAAAACCGCTAATAGAGTCAAAAAAGACACTAAATAAGGAGTTGCCATGACCGCCCTCTCCAAGGACGCTATACTAGAAAGCCTACGCGCTGTCATTGATGAGCAGCAGGGCGGCGATATTGTCAGTTTGGAAATGGTGCGCGGCCTTCAGGTCAGCCAGCAAGGAGAGGTTGTCTTTCTTATTGAGGTAGACCCGCAGCGCGGCGGCGAACTGGAGCCGTTACGCCAGCGCGCCGAAAACGTCGTGCGCGCTCTTAAAAATGTGCGCAAAGTTACTGCCGTTTTAACGGCGGAGGCGAAGCATAGCCCCGCAAACGTACAGGGGCGTACATCGAGCCCAAGCGGCGCAGGAAGCGGCGCACGCACCAGCGCTAAATCACCGCAATATCCGGACCCGCACGGTATGAATAAGGTGCCGCCGCTTAGTCTTCCTGCTAGAAATATCATTGCTGTAGCCTCGGGCAAGGGCGGCGTAGGTAAATCAACGCTAGCAACAAATATAGCGGTAATGCTAGCCAAAAATGGCCAAAAAACGGCTCTGCTGGACGCTGATATTTACGGGCCATCGCAGCCGAGATTGCTGGGGCTTGAAGGGCGCAAACCTGATAGCAATGAAGCTGGAAAAATTATTCCGCTCGAGGCGTACGGTATTAAAGTAATGTCGATCGGATTTATGGTTGAAGCATCTAAGGCGCTCATATGGCGCGGGCCAATGGTGCAATCTGCGCTCGTGCAACTTATGCGCGATGTGGCATGGGCGCCCGCGGATGATCCGCTCGATTATCTTATTATTGATATGCCTCCCGGCACAGGAGATGCGCAGCTTACGATGGCGCAAAAAGTTTCGCTTACGGGAGCTATTATTGTTTCAACGCCGCAAGATATCGCGCTATTGGATGCACGCAAAGGTATCGAGATGTTTCGAAAAACTGATGTGCCTGTGCTGGGACTAATCGAAAATATGAGCACCTATATCTGCCCTGAATGTGGGCATGAGGATCATATTTTTGGCCATGGCGGCGCGCGCGATGAAGCGCAAAAACTCGGCGTACCGTTCTTGGGGGAAGTCCCGCTCAGCCGTGATATACGTCTTAATAGTGATGAAGGCACGCCCATTGCAATCGCCGCCCCAAACAGCAAAGCCGCGCAAAGCTACGCGGCTATTGTTAAAAATTTGATGGAAAATTGATAGGCGCGTGATTTAGACGCCGGGGCTAGCTGGGGCAATTGCGTAAGAAACGCCCGTCACTGCATCGCGGCTTATTGTGTCAAGATCATCAGCGCGAAGTTCTTTGAACGCGGCGCTTACATTTTCTTCCGGCAAGCCATCAAAGCCAATATAAAAGGTATTTCCGTTCTCGGCCTTGATGAAATAGCCGCTAAGTTCGGTATTATCACCGTTAAGATCGGTATCCGGCATGCCAGCGGGACTAATTTCGAAGGTTTCGCCGAATAAACGCTTTAAATCATCCATATTTTCGACGTGATCGACAGTTTCCATGTAAAAGCCATGATCTGAATCGCGCGCTCCATAAACGGCAAAACCTTCGTTAGGAGATGCGAATGTGAATAAATCGACGCCCTCTGGTGTTTTAACGCCTATATCATCACCTAAAACAGCTATAACTGGTCTTCCATGGTCGAAAATATCGTCTCTTCTGGGCTGATTGATGTTTTGGGCATCAACAAATCTGAATTCCTCAGCCATTTTGTTGCCAAAGACATCAGAATCGCGGCTAAGGTCGCCATTTGGCGCCGGAACGGCTGAATCTACGAAAGCGTCGCGGATTTGATCGTAAAATTCACCGCGTAAATGCTCGGGTATATCGATTGTACCCGGAACTTGCTGGCCGTGGCTTCTGTAACCTTCGACTTTTTCTTCGAAAAACGCGACCAAATCATCGGCAGTCATTGATGCGCTGTAACGGCTAAGGGCTTCATTATAAAGATCGCCATATTGCTTTGCGTTCATGACCGTATGGATGTCGTTATCAATTAACGGCGTATCGCTGCTCATCATCACATCAATGGCGGTGCGCAGATCTAAATCCGTAGGGTTAAAAGTGATGGAATCTTCGCCGTAATAATCTTTGAAGGGACGCATTTGAATATTATCAAGTGCATGCTCCTTTATGACGGCTACCATTTGCTCAGCGGCGGCCTCGGCCTGGTCGGGGGTATAATTACCAACAGGAAATGTGCCATTTCTAATATCTTCGGCGATGGATTGCTTGAGCAGTGTTTCCATTTCAGAAGGCTCAAGAGCATTTGTTCTAAAGCCATTATAGGGCGGTGTGTTTGAAACGAGCTTGTGCGGATATTCAATCTGGGCATTGCCCTCGCTCAGTACGCGGTCGATATAATTGAACATGGCATCGCCTTCTGGAGTGAGGCTGACGTCTTTTCTCACTGCAAAATCGACGCCCGCGCCGGATGGTGCGTGAGGCACACCCGCGGCGGCCACAGGATCAAAACCATCAAGGCTTGCTTGCGATCTCAGAAGTGTTGTCAGAAGCAAAATATCCGCGCCATCGGCTGCGGTTTCTAATTGCTGTTGTTTGGTGGGGCCAAGCTCTGTGAAAGGCTTTACTCTGCGCGGCGCAATAACGGCCTCGGGCGCAACTATCGCCATAGCTTGCTCATAAGCCGCATTGACGCGGGTTTCCCAGTCGCCGTTATGGGCGTCTTCTTGCAAGATATCTATAAGAGATTGAATTTCGGGGCCATTATCAGCCATATAATCTTCACACCTTTACACTCTATTACTTAAACTTTTTATTACTTATATTGCTGGGCTTTTGCCCTTATTATTAAGGTGCGCCTTTTGACGCTTATCCTTTTATTTTCAATTCATTGTGCCATAATTTGCGTGAAATAACAACTTTATAGGCTAAAAGCATGGCTGAGAGCCGTTTTTCCGTTATTACTGTTACGCTGAATAATATGGATGGCTTAAGAAAAACAGCCGAATCCCTTAAGGCGCAGCTATATAGAAACTTTGAATGGATCGTCATTGATGGCGGTTCTAATGATGGTAGCCTAGAGTATTTAGACCTATCCAAGCCCGATATCCTAATCAGTGAGCAAGATTACGGCATTTATGATGCGATGAATAAGGGGCTGATCCGCGCGAGCGGGGTTTATGCGCTGTTTCTTAATGCGGGGGACGTCTTGGCCGCCCCTGATGTGCTTGAAAAAATTGCCGTGATGGAGGCTGATTTTATCTATGGAGATGCGTTTGAGGATGGATATTATAAGCGCGCTAAGCCCCATAACTGCGCATTGTATGGCCTGTTCACGCATCATCAAGCTATGGTGTACCGCGCTGCGCTGCTTAAGGATTTGCGTTATAATTTGAGTTATAAGATCGCGGCGGATTATGATTTGACGTTGCGGTTTTTGGCTGGAGCGGGGCGCGTAATGCGGCTGGATTATCCGGTTTGTATCTTTGATACAGGGGGCGTTTCGCAATCCTTGGCGGGATTAGGGCGGCGCGAGCAATTTACAATTCGCGGTAAAAACGGCCTTTGTAATCCGCTCACAAACGGCGCGATTTATATGGCGCAGACGGTGAATTGGCACCTTCGTAAATTTATGCCAGATCTTTATTGGCGGCTAAAGCGGCTGCGGCGTTGATCATGCGGTAATAAAGGTAGCGGCTCCGCGCGAGTTTAAAGCCGCGAAACCCATCCAAAATTCCAAGTTTAAAAATATAGGAATGTAAGAAAGCGCTTAGCGGACGCAGCGGCATGTTGCGAAAAACGGCCTTGAGCATATCACGCATGAGCGAAGGGTCGCGCGGCCATATATTCCGGCGGTTCATCTCCGCTTCCCATTTGGCGTAGCGCTCATGTTTGCGCAGCCATGCCGCCTCGTCGCTATAGGCATCATGAATCATAATGTTTTTGAGGCGTCCGATTTTTTCTTTCTTGAAATAATTGCGGCGCACGGGTTGATAATGACCTTCAATCTCGCCCATGCCTTCGATATCCAGATCATTGACGGTCGGGAATTTCATTTTGTGGCGGTTGAGCAGGCAGAGCTTATTATTAGTAAGGCCGAATTTCAAAAGCTTGCCTTTTATGCGGTATCTGGAGCGGATGAAATACCCTGCGCCCTCCGGCTTCAGGTCCCGCAATTCCGAAATAAGCTCAGGGGTGAGAATCTCATCGGCGTCCACGAATAATACCCAATCCTTGGCATCGACGATATTTTCAAGGCACCAGCCGTATTTTTTGGGATACGCCTTATTCCATGTAAAGCCAGTAACGCGCGCGCCGAAGCCTTTGGCAATGCGCGCAGTCTCATCTTCGCTGTTGGAATCAATGACGCGGATATCGGAAAACTCCGTGCTAAGAGGTTTTAAAGCATGGGCGATACGCTTTTCTTCATTTCGGGTAACGATAATCACACTGAGCCAGTTAATCACGCGCGGCGCATTCCGTATAAGATATAGCCGCAAAATGCTCCTATAAGTGCAAAGCCGAGATAGGCTAGTTTTTTATCAGGCCAGCGGGCTTTTACGCCGGTGCTGGCGGGCTCTATGACGCTGGCGGCGTATGGCTGGTCTATAGAAACGAGCATCAAGAGGCGCTCTTGCTCCATCAATAAGGTCGTGAGTGCGCGGCGGTGCTCGGGGTTGGCTGTTTCTGCGCTGGCCTTATTGAGATAATCAACGCGGGCGCGTGCATCTTCGCGGATATCGTGGCGGATGAGGCCGTCCGCTATATGCTGCACGGCGGAGGTCATATAGCGCGCAAATTCAGGGTCATTGTGGAAATAGGTGAGGCGGCGAGCGCTGGTCATTCCCATCGGCTCTAATTTAAGACGTTTTTCAAGATACTCCGAAAGCTTTTCAGCGGTCCAATTCTCTTGCGGGGCAATGAAACTATAGGATTGATCGGCTTTTAAACCAAGTTCGATTTTTTTATCCTTAAGTAAGATGGCCGCGACTGAAGGCCCTGTATAGATGTTTTCAAAGCGCTGGAAATCCGAGCCTTGTCCGCTGCCGAGGCGCTGCACGAGAAAGCGCAGGGCGAAGAGATTGTCATTGGCCAGCATGGAAGAGCTTTCGGCTCCCGTCATCGGGGCAGCGGGGGAAAGGATAATGCCTGCTTTATAATGTGGAATGCTGAGGCTAAGAAAGACGAAAGCGCAAAGAGCGCCGCATAGAAAACCGCCCAAAATAAAGAATTTAGCGCGCCAGATCATACAGGTGAGATCGGCAAGTGTCGTTTCTGCGTCGTGCTTGCTTTCGCTATTGCTTGCTTGTGTAGGCGCGAAAGTTTCTTGCATCAGGCGGCGGCCTTTTTCTGCTTTTCGTGCAGGCCGCTTGGTATATCATGCGCGGTTTTACCGACGCCCGGTGTATCAACCCCAACGACATCACGGGCTCTGGACAGCCAAGCCTCAAGGGAGTCCTTTGGAACAAAAACCTGCCCCGCCTTCATTGCGCCTTCATGCGCCTTGAACCAAGCTTCGCCGTTCATGCGGTAATTAAGGATAGCATCGACCAGCAAACGGGCATTGCCCTGCGGCACGACAACGCCGGCCTTGAAGTCCTGAACGACCTTGGCAGTTTCGCAATTCTCTGGGCCAATGAAAATGCAGGGGCGGCCAACCGAAAGGGCCGAATATAATTTGGATGGGACGATACAGCCAGCGGCCTCTTCTTTCATGGAAATAAGGTGAATATCGCCGCTTTCCATGACTTCTTTGAGTCGGCTATTGGGCTGATAAGGGAGGAGGCGGGTGTTGAGCATTCCGCGCTTGGTGCGAATATCGGCAATGCGGTTATAACCCGGGCCATCGCCAACAAAAACAAATTCAATTTCCGGATGCGTTTCACCTAAGGCTTCGGCAGCGCGCAGAATTGTATCAACAGGATGGGCGCGGCCAATATTGCCAGCATAAAGAATGCGGAATTTGGGGCCGTCTTTGAGTTGCTCCTCATAGCTTTTCGAGCCATTCACGGTGGGCATGTTTTGCAAGGCTTCGGAAAATTCGGTCAAATGCTCGCCGGGGGTGAGTAATTCTTGATCCGGCCAGTTCGGAATAACAGTAATTTTACGCGGGTCTAAGCCTGAATAGCTGAGATGCTTGGCCATGCAGCGCCCGATAACGATAGTTTTATCGGCTTGCTGCATAGAGCGCCGCGATATTTTTTTAAGCTGGCGTAGAATAGGGGCAGGTAATTTAACATCCAACGCGCTAAAAACATCCGGATATAAGTCCTGACACCAATGGATATGTTTTACGCCGCGCGCTTTGGCAATCCAGCGCCCCATAACGGCCATCATCGGCGGGTCGGTCATGGTGACAACCAGATCGGTTTTAGGCAAACGCAGAGCCGTGATCAGAAGTTTAAACCATATCCAGATATACCAAATATCATGGCGCGGCTTTTCTGCGCCTTTGATGCGCTTGACCTTGATACCGCCATCGCGCTCGCGGGAGGCTTTGGCGCCCGTGGTGAGCACATAGGTCTGCCAGCCATCTTTGGAGAAGGCATGCGCAAGGTCGCTCAGCATGCGGCCTGTGCTGCCGCGCCCCGGCGGGTAAACTCTGTTAATCAATAATACGCTTGGTCGCCGCATTGGTTTTAAGTTTCCAGTTAATCGGCCAAACTAAAGCGATTTTCCGCTCGTGACAAGAGATTGCTGCTGTTTTACAGCGAGAAAGGCGGGGGCAAAGGCAATAAGGAGGAGCAAGAGGCCGAAATCAAAAGATTTAAAACTGGCATACAGCAAGATATCAAGTGCCAGCGGCGCGAGCAATGCTAACAACAGCGCAGTAATCCGCCCTTGATTGCGCTGGAAGAAATCCTTGATGAGCGCCGTTATATAAACGAGGCTAAGGCCAAGGCCAAGTAGGCCTGTTTTAAGCAAGGCATAGCTCAAAAATCCATGCGTATAATTCACCATCATATTCCCCACAGCAGGGGATGCGTATTGCGCGCCCCAGCCTGCGCCAAAAAGCAGCGTTGCGGGCGAGGCGTTTATGCGCTCCCATACCGCGTGCCATTCCTCGGCGCGCATGTTTAAAACGCCGTGGTTATCGGTTTTGTACAGTAAAGCGCCGATAATATGCGCGGCAGGTTCGTAAAAATACACACCCAGCGCTGCCAATGCTGCCAAATAGGGCAAGGCGCGGGCGGGGCTAGTTATTACTGTGCGGCCTAGCAATATGAGAAAAGCCAGCGCGAAAAGCCCAAGCGCACCGCGCTGCAAATGGACAGCCATCGTGATCAGCAAGATGCAGAGCATAAACAAGCCAGCCGCTCTTTTTTTTATGCTTGATGGCTCGAGCAGCCGTCCGCTCATATATATGGCGCTCAACAAAACAAGCGGCGAATTGGCGAGATAGGACAAGCTATCCGCCGCAATCAAGGAAAGTGGCCCCAAATTATAAATTTGCGCGAGGGCGCGCAGTGAAAAGATTACGCCGCACGTTAGGCAAGCACAATGGAGATACATAAAGCGTTTTGGTTGGTCTTGTAGAAGCGGCAGATAGAACAGTGGCAAAACCAGAAATACCAGAGCAATCATATCGCGCGCGATTAAGGTCGGAGCATTGCCAAGAATGATTCCAAAGGCAAGCGGGATAAGTGCGCAATAGAGGAGTAACCTTAGTGCAGGCGGCGTCCATGGGGGTTGGGGGCGTGAATTTGCTTTGGCAGCGAATACCGTTGGTGAGATTGAGAGGCAAAGCATAACGGCGATTATAATTTCGGGAAGGCCAAGCGAATCGGGCGTCGGCGCGCCAAATAAAGCGTAGAGGATTATAGCGCCTATTAAAAATCCGAACCGTAAACTGGAGAGTGTGCATTGCTTAAGCATACCGAAAGGCGGCGTAGTCCGTGAGGTCAGCAGTCTAGTCGCTAAGTGGCTTACTCTTGTGCTCATGCCGATTTCTAGCATGAAAAAAGGCCGTACAAAAGTGCGGCCTTTGTTAAACTCTAAGGTTTCTTCAAAAAGTTATTCGAAAATGTTGAAAATGCGCGCCGGCTTTTTTAGACCGCTTTTGGGATCATCACTTTTATAAACCAGATCTTTGGCCGGATTTTCGCCCTCGGCAAGTTTTTTGTCTTTAACTTGCTGCTGGTAGGCTTCGCGTTCTTTCTTTTCGCCGGCTGCAGTTTGTGCCTCATCGGCGGCAACGCGGCGTGCGTCCCATTCTTTTTGCATCTGCTCGACATATTTCTGATTTCTAAC
>JBBKXC010000163.1:0-3065 GCA_037969275.1 Bdellovibrionales bacterium
ATTGGAGGCACGGGCCGGAGTCGAACCGGCGTACACGGATTTGCAATCCGCTGCATGGCCACTCTGCCACCGCGCCTTACCAAGTTCTATTGAATAAGACGGAAAGCGCTTTAAGTCAACGTTTTTGAGATAAAGTGTTGCTGATTATAAAATAGACTGGCTTTTGCGGTTTTTTTTGATAGTTTTATAGCTCGATTGAATATACGCCCATGGTTAACTGGAAAGACTGCAATGCCTGATTTCGCTAAAGCCCGCACCAATATGGTTGATTGTCAGATTTATCCCAATGGTGTGATTGATCCTGCGATTCTAAATGCTTTCCAAACACTTCCGCGGGAGCGCTTTGTGCCTGATGCTTTAAAGCGCGTTGCCTATAATGATGAGGATATGCGCTTGGCCAATGGCCGGCTTTTGATCGAGCCCTTTGTGCATGCGCGCCTATTACAGGTGGCAGAGCCTAAAATCGAAGATGTTGCGCTCGTGCTAGGTGATGGCGCTGGCTATGCCTCGGCTGTTTTGGCCCAAATCGTGACGACCGTTATCACGCTTGTCTCTTCGGAAAAAGAGAAAGAGGACATTACAAAAATTTGTGATGATCTTGGTATTTGTAATATAGTGGCAATAATAGGGGATATAGTTAATGGAGCGCCGGATCACGCGCCATATTCCTTAATTTTCATGAATGGCGCTGTCGCCGACGTGCCGGAGCCAATTACAGCGCAGCTAACGACTGGCGGTCGCCTCGTGACTGTTATTAAGGCGCAGGATAAGGTGCTTGGTCATGCCAGCCTTATACAATGCCTTGGCGAAAATGGATTTTCATCATATAATCATTTTAGTGCCGGAACGCCTTTCATTCCGGAATTCCAACCCAAGCCGGGTTTTTCATTCTGATGTAATCCGGCGCCCTGCCATAGATTTATTAGAATATGCACGGATTTTCCCGTTTCAAATTATTGACGAGTGTCGTTGTTGCCGGATTAATGTTTCCGCTGCTTGTTAATGCGCAAGACGGTGCGCCTGTTTTGCCACTGCAAAGCGTCTTGCAAAAAGCTTATGATACAAATCCCACACTTCTTGCCGAAAGAGCGACATTGCGCAGCGTAGAAGAGCGCTTGCCGCAAGCATGGGCTAATTTTAAACCTGACATTGTTGCGCGCGGCGGCATTACTTCTGCGGAGCAAAGCGGGAGTAGTTTTAATGCTACTGCGGGGGGCGTCGGCGCGGGAACGAGTGCAACTGGCACAACCTCTAAAGATATTTCCATTAGCTTAACTCAGCCTGTGTTTCGTGGCGGGCGCTCTATTGCGCAGCTTGAGGCGGCGCGCGCTATTGTCGAGGCACAAAAGGCGAGCCTTCTACAGGTAGAGCAAGATGTTTTGTACCGTACGGCCAGCGCCTATATGGATGTGCTGCGTGATCAGGCTTTGGTTGACCTCAATTCAAATAATCGTGACGTTATTTCGCGCCAACTAGAAGCCACGCAGCAGCGTTTTGACGTCGGGGAGTTGAGCTTGACCGATGTTTCACAAGCTAAATCGCGTTTTGCGGCTGTTGAGGCTGATATCATTGCCGCAAATGGCAGTCTGCGGACTACGCGCGCCGTTTTTGAGGAGTTGGTAGGTGAAATGCCGGATAATCTTGCGCAGCCCGCAATATTTCTGGATCTACCGCAATCCAAAGAAGATGCATTGATCGTTGCAGAGCGTAGCAATCCTTTGGCTCTTGCCGCGATGTTTGCGCAAAAAGCAGCCGAATCGGATGTTGATAATGTGTTTGGCGAAATGTTGCCTGAAGTTGGTTTTACGGCAGAATGGGCACGCACTTATGATCCGCAGCCTGGGATTATACCCGAGCAGACAAATAAATCAGTTTCGCTCAATGCTACAATCCCACTTTATCAAGGCGGCGCTGTACGTTCTCGTGTACGTGAGGCCAAAGAGATTGCCTTGCAACGTATGAATGAAATTAGCGAGGCTCAGCGCAGTGCGCGCCAAAAGGCAATTGCTAGCTGGGAGCAAATTGAGGCCGCGCGCGCGTTGATTGAGGCACGCAATGCCCAGATTAAAGCCGCTGGTATTGCGCGCGAAGGCGTACGCCTTGAAGAAGAGGTGGGCGAGCGCTCTATCCTCGATATGCTCGATGCTGAGCAGGAATATCTTCAGGCGCAGGTTGATCTGGTCGGGGCGCAGCGCAATGAAACCGTTGCCCGCTTTTCACTTGCCGCTGTCCTTGGTATGCTGACCCCTCAAAATCTCGGTTTTACGGATAATGCTGCGGAACATAACGTCCACAGCGATATAATAAAAGAAAGAATATTGAATTCAGATGTGGATAGCTTACCGAATAATAACTAACCCCTCTTTGACAAGGCGGACGCAATGTTTAAAACTAAAATGAATAATAAGATTCTATCTAAAGTCTTGGGAATATTATAACTTTTATGGCCGATTCAAAAAGCAGCGAACAGGAACCTTCGATCGAGGAAATTTTAACCTCGATTCGCCAGATCATTTCTGATGATGATGACGAGGATGCGCCTACGGCGCCGCCAGCCAAAAAGGCTGCTCCAGAGCCGGAGCCCGATGAAGATGACGAAGTTATAGAGCTTACCGAAAAGCTTGATAGCGCCCCTGAGCCTATTGTTGATGATACCCCCGAACCTGAGCCCGAGCCTGAACCTATTGTAGAAATAGATATGCAAGATGCCGAGCCTGAGCCAGAAGAAGATGATTTTGCTAGTGCTCTTAATGATATTTCAGATGACATAGATTTCTCCGACGCCGTCGTTGAAGCTGATGCACCAGAGCAAGATGATTCGCTGCTTACGCGCCGCGCTGAGGAGGCTGCCTATTCAGGTTTTAAGAAACTGGCAGCTAAAACGGCGCTGGATACGATCACAGGAGTTACTATCGAAGAAATAGTCCGCGACGAAATTCGCCCGATGCTCCGCGTCTGGCTTGATGAAAACCTTCCCGATATCGTAGAGCGCCTTGTAAAAGACGAGCTTGATAAGGTTGCCCGCCGCGCTATTGAAGATTAATTTTCTCTATAAAAGTTAAAGA
>JBBKXC010000164.1:0-7779 GCA_037969275.1 Bdellovibrionales bacterium
CTAATATTGCCCATCACTAATACAGCGCTTGGGGGCGTCGCGGATGAAGAAAACTGGATCACCAAAATGGTGCCGGAGGCTTTGCGGGGAGAAGTAAGGCTTTTACTGTTTTTTCTGGCGGGCGTTTTAATTCTTAAATTTTTTGTCTCAACGGCGAATACGTTACTTTCAATTAAATATACGGAGAATTTACGTATGTTTTGGCAGACAGAATTGTGCCGTAAATACATTCTCCAGCCCTTTAAATTTATGAGCACAGATCGTCAGGGCACACTTATTAATGACGCGATAAGCGAGACAAATACAGGATCGGTTTTTGTTTTTAATTACTTGTCTTATTTTTCCCAGATTGTAATCATGTTTTTTATCTTGGGACTGCTCGCCAGTGTAAACTGGCTATGGCTTTGTGCTGGAGGCGTTGCGGCCGTTCTGGGTTGGGCAATTGTGGGGCGTCCTTATTTCTCTTACGCAAAAGTGCTGGGAAAGCGGGGGATTACGCTCGCGCAGGATCTTAATTCGATCATGATCGAGAGCTTGGCGGGTATTAAAGATATAAAAATTTCGAATAGCGAGAATTTTCAGATTGGAAAAATTCGGGAACTGGCCGTTAATAATACGAAAAACCGTAAATATAAAAAGGTCGCCGAGGCTTTCCCGACCTTTGCCAATGATATAATACTCGCGCTGGCTGTTGCTGCCGTGGCGTTCTATATACCCAAGGACCTTACAGAGCTAAAACCTATTCTCCCGCAAATAGCGTTATTCATTCTGGCGCTATCGCGCATGGTGCCGCTGATATCAAATATAACCTCGCTACGGTTTAAGGTGATGTCGAAATTTCCGTCCTTCCTCTTGGTGGCCAATAGAATTGAAAGCGAAAATATTATTTCGGAGGATTTGAAGAAGGGCGAGGATATTACGGATATAGGCGGCGCGCTCACGATTAAGAATCTGGGCTTTGCGTATGAGCCCGATACGCCGGTCTTTGAAGCGCTGGATATTGAGCTGCCCCGCGGCAATGCGATTTGCCTTATGGGGGCATCGGGCGCCGGTAAAACAACGCTCATTGATCTGATCGTCAGGCTTTATGAGCCGCAATCAGGCGCCATATTTTCTGATGAGCGCGATATCGCGCAATTTAGCTTGCGATCATGGCGCCGTTTGATCGGCTATGTACCGCAAGAGCCCATTATGTACTATGGAAGCGTGCGGGAAAATATTACGTTGGGTAACGATATTAGTGATGAAGAGATAATGCGGGCTCTGGAAATTGCCACAGCGCATAGCTTCGTCAATGCGTTGCCGCATGGCCTTGATACGATGCTTACGGAGCGGGGAAATAACTTATCCGGTGGGCAGAAAAAGCGTCTGGCATTAGCGCGCGCGATCGCTAATAAAACCCAGATGATTATTCTGGATGAAACGACCAACGCCATTCAAGAAAGCGCCGAGCGCGAAATAATCAATAATCTTAAGCAGGCCTCTAATCTGACGCTTCTTATTATATCCCACCGTGAAAGCACGCTGGAGTTGGCGGATATCTGCTATTCTTTAGAAAATTCGGGCATTCGGCGCGTAAAATAAGGCGCGGCCATTCAGATGCGCCCCAGAATTTTCCGTGCGCGTTTCTGCCAAGTATAATGCGCCATAAAATCTGCCTTGGCATTTTGGCTGATATTTAGGCGCGTAGCTTTGTCCTGCTCTAGCTTTGTGAGCGCCCGCGTCCATTCTTCGGAGCAGTCCGGCTCAACCATAAGGGCGTTTTCGCCCCCTTGCAAAACCTCCCGCAATACAGGCATGTCCGAGCAAATGATCGGTAGCCCCCAAGACATATATTCGAATATTTTTAATGGAGACATGAATGTGGACGTATCGCCGGCGTCTCCGGCCACAGAGACTTTGCGCTGGTATGGCGCGAGCACACAATCGAAGGAGTTGTAGAATTCCGGCAATTTCGCATGTGGCTGATGGCCATGGAAAATGATATTTTGCGGCGCGCCGTCTTGTTTGTAATTTTCAATCATCTCTGGCCTGCCGCCCACAATATGAAAGCTGAGATCAGGCAGGGCTTTTGCGCAATCCATTATAATCTCGATCCCGCGGCCTTTGTATAATTGGCCGACATAACCGATATTTTTGAATGGGCGTGCGTGGCGCTCCTCAGTGTTTTCGGGGTGAGGGTCATCGGCCCCGTCATGGGCGACAATGAATTTTTCCTTACAATCCGGAAATAGCGTTTCGTAAATTTCGCGCATTTTATCGGAAATGACAACAACGCCGCGGCAGGAGGCTCTTCTGTACAAGCGGCCTTCAATCCATTTCTGTAAGGTATTTTGCGGCGGTGTGTGGCTTTCAAAGATGAAGCCCTGGTCTTTCGGCAAAGCAGGCATCCAGTAGATATTGCGTGAGAAGACGAGGTCGGCGTCCTTTAGTAACGGGCGTAAGCTTTTCCATGCATAGAGAAGGGACGGTAGGCCGCCTACTTTAACGAAGGGCAGCGCGGCGCGAAGGCTCCAAAGATGTTTGCTGAGTCCTGATTTATGCTCGTCATGAAGATGAATGGAGAAGGGGTGCTTTGTATCATAATAGAGCGGAATATCTTGTGGTTTTCCCTCCCCTTTATAGCCGTGTAAAGTGACATCGTGGCCAAGGGATGCCATGGCGTTACACATCTTCATAACATGCACGGCGTTGGCGCTATCCGATATTAAGGTTGAGCGTGAAAGGTAGTGAATGCGCATATATGCCTTTTGAAACAATCCGTATCGTATTTATTTAATATGTGATGCGCTTGTTGGTTTGTGGGTGTATTTCACTCAATATTTCAGCCGCTTTTTTACCGGCCATGCCATCGCCATATAAATGTTCGGAAGGGTATGGGCCGTGCGCAATTTGTTTTTGAATGGCAGCGAAAATTTCCTTTTCATCACTTGCAACATTGGTGACATTCGCACCGCGTTTGCGGTCTTGCTGGCGTCCGCCAATATTGACAACGGGCACACCAAGGAAGGAACATTCGCGGATACCAACACTAGAGTTGCCAATCAGGCATTTTGATTTTAGCAATACGCGCAGGAAATCGCCGGGACGGATATTTTTGAAGAAGTAGAAGTTATCTGGTTTTTCAAGTTCGCGAAAGCGGCGGATACCCTCCGAAGTCCCTTCGGTGCCGGAATCGGGGTTTGGCCACATAACAATGGCCGGCATATTCAGGGCTTTGACCGCGTGCAGCGTCTTGAGGACGTCATCTCTGGAGGTCTCGATGCTGGTGGTCAATGGGTGCTGCATTACCACCACATAAGGCGCGCTGGTGTTTATTTTTTCGCCCACGCCGACATATTTTTCGAAGGGGGAGAAATTTTCCCAGCTCTTTTTATCGTCATAAACTTCTTTGGCAATATCGATAGAAGGACAGCCAATATCAAAAACCATATCTGGGTTTTCGCCAAGTTTGAGAACGCGCTCTCTTGCATCATTATTGGCGACAAGGTGAATGTCGGCCATTTTCGTGATGGCGTGGCGTACTTTTTCGTCAATATTTCCTGTCACCTCACCGCCTTGTATGTGGACAAGCGGGATGTTGGAGTAGCTTGCGGCGATGGCTGTTGCGATGGTTTCATAGCGATCGGCAATGGTCAGCACCATGTCGGGTTTTAGGTTTTGGAAGGCCGAGGCCAACTCTATGGTTTGCATGCCGGTCACTTTGGCCGAGGTGAAGCGTGTGTCAGCCTCCATCAATGTGTTGAGTGTCCAATTAGGCTCAAAGCCGTCTTCGCGTAGAACCTTGACGGCTTCGCCGAATTTGTTGGCCACAAAGGACGCAGCGGCAATAATTTGCAGCTCCACATCTTTATGCTCTTTCAAAGCGCTAAGCAGCGTGCGGATACGCGAATAGCTGGGGCGGGCTGTAATGACAACGCAAATTTTCTTCATATTCTAATCATTTCGTTTTGTGTTGGTCGCAATCTTATACAATATTTTGGCTGTTTCCAAGGACGCAGTGCCTCTATGGACTGGCGCCTCCTGATTTGTGAGGGCGATACGCTGCGCATGGCGCTCGGCGGGTTTTTTCAACGCTGAGGCGATGGCGTTTTCAAGCTCATCCGCTTTTTTGACGCGGTAAATGGCGTCTGTACGGTAGATACGCATGAGGTGCTCGGTCTTGTAATCGGCGATTTCGAGGTCGTATTTATCCGTAACGCGGCGGCCAAACTCCACGTTTATTGCGGGTTTATCAAACAGGCAAGCCTCGATCATTTGTGAGGAGACTTGCGAAAGCGAGACATCACATTGGCGCAGGCATTCTGTCATATAAGCGTGATCGGCGTCGGTGGGCATAAAATTTTTGCCATCAAAAGTGACCTCGGGGTAAAGGATACTGATGTCCTTTTCGTCCTTGTAGAGTGCCAGAAGCCCCTCGATCTCGTCTTTTTTTATCTTACCAGCGCCGCTTTGTGTGACGGGGGAGAGGTATTGTGGGTACATTCTGAAAACAACATGGACAGGTGTATCAAAAGGTTGTTGACGCGCAAGATCGAATATATGAGGGATAACCTCCATATTAGCGGGGTGGCTGCCAAAGCCGCCGCAGGAGAAGAAAATCACTTTTTTTTCTTCGGCAATGCCAAGGTTTTTGCGCCAATTCTCATCGGGCGCCGTCTTTAGGCGGTTAAAATGCTCATCCCACAGCGGAGAGCCTGTGACATGCACATGCTCCGGTTTGAAATCAAGGTGGATTATGCATTCCTTTTTCATGATCTCGTTCCAGACCAGTGCGTGGTCAGGGTGAATGGCTGGATAACCCTTGTTGGATGTGCGGTCCCAGCTTTGGACGACAACAGCGGAGGGTATTGCGTTATACTTGGCTTCGGCTAGAAAGGCGGCGTCCATATCCCCCATCCCAAAAGAGCAGCCAATCATAAGGTCGGGATTGATTGCGCGGATGAGGTCCTTGTGGGCTTTGCTCGGGAGCGCCCAGCGGTAAAGTTTTAAGCACAGTGATCTGAATAATTTGCTTTTGGATGCGAGGTGCGATCCACCCACGACAATCCATTTTGTGAGCTTGCGCGAGGTTGTGTAATTGTCGCGGTGAAATTTCGCGGTGGCGTTCGGTAAAATATGAAGGTTGGGGAATGTGAGATATAAAATGTCGCCTAATAAATTTAAAACGACCTGTTTCGTTTTGTTTGTTTTCTGTTTGTAGTCCGCTATCTCTATAGATATCTCATCACCAATGAGTGGCCGAAAGCTACCCGCCAAATTGGGAGGGAGCATCAAAGTGACTTTGCCCTTTTTGCTTAAATGGCCAAGGATGCCAGAGACAATTATAAAGCGCAGTTCGAAAAAACGATGGCAAAATAATAGGTAAGTTGGCATGAGTGCTGGTTCTATTTAGGGCGCTTAAAGACGCCGATCAAACGGCTGCCCAGCATATTATCATGGATAAATTCGGGCGTAATATGGCTGAACGTTCCTTCTGGATCACCATATCCGCTATAGGGCCAGGCACCGTTCAGATAACTTTTCACATTCTCGATTTCAGAGATCGATGTTTCCATCAGCACAGTTTCAAAGCCAGCATCCTTCATGAGTTTTTCCAAGCTGGCGGGAGAGAAATGCGCTACGTGTTTCCAGTTAAATGTGGCCGATTTCTCGCGGATGAGCTTGGTTGCCAAGGATTCGACATTGGGCACCATAATGAACAAAAGCCCGTCATCTTTCAAAAGCCCGAGAATTTGACGTACAATGGATTTCAAATCGTATAAATGTTCCAGCACATTCCAAAGTGTAATAGCGCTATAACCATCGCCAATGACATTGGTGTCGAGCGTTTCGAAGCTGGAGTAAATGAATTTGACCCCGCCTACGTCTCCGTGAATATCCTGAAAAGTAGGGTTGGCGTCAACGCCAATACATTCGGCCCAGCCATGGGCTTTAGCAGTGGCCAGAAACTTTCCAGAGCCGCATCCCAAATCCATAATCTTACCCTTGTCCGGCACGCCGAGCTTATCGAGCAAATTCAGGCCATAAGTCGATTTTACGCCGTCAATATCGAGCTGCGGCGTCGAGCTGTAAACCTTGTTGGCGAGGTAATCCCGCGCATAAAGGGTAATCAGCTTATCGAATGTTATGCGTGGGTGCATATAGCGGTGCGTACATTCTTCGCATTTGTATATGTCGAGCGCAAAGCGGCTTAGGACAAAATGGCGCTCTTCGGAGCCACAGATGGGGCATTCATTGACGTCTTCCCAAAATCCTTCTACGCGCTGGAATTGCTCAAGGCCGGTATCTTTAACGACATCGGCTTGTTCATGGTGCATTTTACCGTCAGCGGGGCCGTCTTTCTTGGCATTCGAGCGGTGGGTATCCATATGGAATTTTTTCGAGCCATAGACCAAATGCCCGTCAAATTCGTTTTTAGCGACCAGTCTTGATTGCGCGTCATCAAGGTTAAAGTCTTTAACTTGCGGTTTTATGTCCTGATTGGGGCTTGCCTGTGGTTTTGTCATGGATTCTTGCGATACTTTTGTTTAAAACGTAATCTTTAAAGCGCTTTGAATGAAAAAGCAATTCCTGTCATGATGACGGGCGAGAAAAAAGGATAGCTAAAATGACGGCCTATCAGGCATTGAAGGAAAAATATTCCAAAGTAATCGTGGCGTGTGAAATTTGCGCCAGCCGCGATCTTGAAACATTCCAGCATTATGGCCGCACTGCCGAGCCTGGTGTTTATGGCGAAATGCCCGTGACGATTTGCAAGTGCTGCGGCTTTAAGATGCAAAATCCACGCTATGAAGATCAGTTCTATATTGATTACTACGATGTTATGTACCGCGAGATCGCTTTTGGCGCGACCAAGCCCTCGGATGAATATATCGAGCAGCAAAAGGCGCGCGGCTCGCGGGTCCTGGATTTTGCTAAACGATGCGGCGTGACGAAAAAAGGGAAAATGCTGGATCATGGCTGCGCTTCGGGCGCGACAATGCTCGGCTGGCGTGATGATGGCTGGGATGTCTCCGGCATTGATCCGCACCGCCCGAGCGTAGAGGAAGCCAAGCTTATGGGGCTGGATGTGCGTGTTGGCGCTGGTGAAAATTTGCCATGTGAGAATGAGGAGTTTGATCTGATTCTCTCTCTCGGCTCGACTGAGCATTCCTATAATCTTGAGGCAACCATGCGCGAAATGAACCGCGCACTTAAAAACGGCGGTAAACTTGTTATACGCTGGCGCTCGAACGAGATTTTCGGCTCGCCGCTGGAATATTTCAACCATAACCATTATCGATTCTTTACGCGCGCGACATGGGAGCTTTGCTTGAAACGCTATGGCTTTAGTGTCGATGTCATGAGCAATGAGCGTGTTGAGGGCTGGGATAGCTATGAATATATTATCGCAACCAAGGAAACCGCTAATATTGACGGCATAGACGTCAAGGCGCTTGTGAAGGCGGGCCCGATTGACGATTATAAGGCTGAGCTTACGGCTTTGGGCGAGGTACGCGAGAGCTACTACGCTAAATGTAAGAAATTTCTCGAACTTAATGCCCAGTATAAAGATGATCCTGAAGAGCTAGTCGAGAGATTGCGCTCCGAACATGCCGATTTCAAATGGGGTTGGCTTGGCGGTCAGGCGAAAGATGTCGTGGCGCGCTCTGCCAAAGAAGCACAGCTTTTCCTTACTGAATACGAAGCCGGACGGGTGAAGTAGGAATATTGTATGCCAAGACCAATCTGCATAATCACAGAGCCCGACTGGATACCTGAAGACGCGCTTACGCG
>JBBKXC010000165.1:0-2639 GCA_037969275.1 Bdellovibrionales bacterium
ATGTTCCAGCGGTTATAGTTCTGGCGGCACGCCTGCGCGAAACCAATTTCTAAACGGCCATTAATGCTGATAGAGTTTGTGTAATCGCGGCAAGCCTGCACTTGGGCTTGTGCTTCCGATGATACTCCTGCTGTCATGAGGCAGAGCAGACCTGCCAATAGATATGTTTTTTTCATTTTTTGTGAACTCCTTAGTTAGCAATAGTACGCGCGCATAAGCGCCACCCTTTGCAGCAGGATAAAATATTTTTCTGGGAACTAGTTTAGATGTTGCGTGTTGGATTGGGCACTTTAACCCATCTAGTAACTATCTAGGAGATTGCTATGCACACCGAAGATTTAAACAACATCCTGCACGCCCTTATGTGTCAGGCGTATGATATTGAAAAACAAATGATCGACACACTTCCAGCTATGGAAAAATATGCGACAGACCCGACGCTCGCCAATATTTTCGCAAAACATCTTGCGGAAACAAAAGTGCAGCTGACTCGCCTTGAGCAAGCCCATAAAATGCTGGATATGGACATCAAGTCTATGTCTGAAAAAGCAGCAACAATGCTGATTGAAGAAGGCGAAACTTTGTTTAAAGGCGCGAAAGAAGGCCCGGTACGTGACGCCGCCCTTATCATCGCCGCCCAGCGCGTTGAGCATCTTGAGATCGCCAATTACGGCAGCATGGTTGCCTTAGCCCGCACACTTGGTCACAACCAAGTAGCCGATCTGCTCGAGATCACTTTGAAAGAAGAGCACAGCGCCGATGACACACTTAATGTTTTGGCGAATAACCAGATTAATATCGAAGCTGTGCGCGCTAAAGCCGCTTGATAAACCAGTTCCATATTTCCTCTGGAAGTAAAACAGGGCGCGCTTATGCTGCGCCCTGTTTTACTAGCTAATGCACATGACACCATGCTATGATTAAGGATACAGATAAGGCTAAGGAGCGCCTAAATATGGACACAAGGATTGTGCCAAACACGTTCACCAGAGGCTTCCCTCTGAAAACCACTAGCCCGCTTTTAGGGGCTGGTTCTGGCAACGCTTATCAAAACACAATTAATGGTAATAACCTCATCCGCAAGGCCGCCCAGCTCGTGAGCGATATCGAGGGGCTCGGTAAGAAATCCGCGCCGAAAAACATTTCCCTTCCAAAGCTTAACGAGACGTCCTTCCAGAAATTGGTCGATGATATCAAGGCGCAGCTTGCCAAAACGGGCAAACCCTTGAGCATCTTAAATGTGCTAGAAGCGCAGAACCAACTCGCCGCAAAAACGTTAGATACCAAAGCCTAAATACGGCGCATTGCCCTTTCGGGTAATCATCGCTATTCTAGGCACACTGAAATTCATAAGCCCTTTAAGGAGATTATTATGCGCTTACTTCTTCTCGCGTCACTGGTCACAATGACCCTGCCCCTTCCGTTTTCAGCCGCAAATGCGCAAAGCCAAGACCCGATATTGGCGCTGCCCGATGGTCAGGTGATCTTGAATATTTCCGCCACAGAGCGCCGCGAGGTTGCGCAAGACCTATTGGTGGCGTCTCTTTCCTATGTCGCGACAGGCGCCGATTCCCGCGCCCTGCAAAATGAGGTCAACACCATAATGGCAAAGGCGCTAGAAACCGCTAAAGCCGATAAGGATTTGAAAGTTAACACCAGTGGTTATCAAGTCTACGAAACCACAGACCCTCGCTCGAATGAGCGCCAATGGCGCGCGCAGCAAAGTTTGACGATACAATCCAGCAAATCTGATTCCGTGCTTACGATGGCCGGAAAGCTGCAGGACATGAAGCTGAATATGAACGGGCTGAATTACATGCTCTCCCCTGAAACAGCCGTGGACGTAGAGGACAGCCTCATGGAAGCCGCATTAAAGCAGCTTCAGGAACGCGCAGACCGCGCCGCCAAAGCGCTTGGAAAATCCGGTGCAGAGCTGCGTGATGTAAACGTAAATTCCGGCGGTATCCCTTATCAGCCGATGGTGCGCTCCAGTATGATGGAGATGTCCATGGACTCCGCCAAAATGGCAGCCCCAGTGGCCGAGGCGGGTGATACAACCATCACTTTGAACGTAAACGCCAGAGCAATACTGAAACCATAGAAAATGGCCTTCACGTTTTTTAAGATAGCACTCTCGGCGCTGGTCATTGCTTTTGCAAGCTGGCTTTCCGGCAAGCGCCCCGAACTGGCAGGGTTTATTGTTGCCCTGCCACTCGTGACGCTTTTGGTGCTGCCGTTTTCTTATGCGGAATATCAGAATGCGGAAACATCGGTAAATTTTGCTAAGAGCATTATGGTGGCCGTGCCTTTAACGCTCGTCTTTTTCGTGCCGTTTTTGCTGGCCGGAAAGATATTGCCACTACTTCCGCCCGCTTACGGCTTTTGGGTCTTATACGGCTCCGGTTTTGCATTGCTGGCGGGGGCGTATTGCCTCCACCAGCTTGTGCTTAAATATATGCAATAAAAACGCCCTAGTTTCTTGGCGCAGAAAGAACAGCGCAGGCATAACGGTCGCCCGCATCGCCAGTAGGCTGGGATTTATAATCATCTTTGCCCATATGGATAATAAGCGCAGAGCCATCCGCATCATGCAGGGTATGGCGGCCATTCATATCAACATCATTCGTTGTCACGCCAGT
>JBBKXC010000166.1:0-5530 GCA_037969275.1 Bdellovibrionales bacterium
CGTCTTCGCTAAACTCGGGGTGCATCTCCATGACTGCGCCTCCCATGTCTTCCACCATCACCGAGAAATCTTTCGAGGCAAAGCCAGCGTAACGATTATCGCGCGGATCAACAATTTTAACGCGGTTAGCAAAGATCATTGCTTCGTAAATACCGCCATCCTCGGCCAATTCATCCAGCGTTCGGTCAAATTGAGCTCGGCTTGTTTGTATTTGCCCCTCCAGCCCCACAATATTACAATCGACAGCCTGCAGCTCCTCTAATCTGACAACTTCTCCTTTGAATGCCATGAGAGATTGGGCTTCAGGCGGCGCGCTATTATACGCTTCTTCTGTAATCTGGCTTCTTAAAGGCATGCTTTCATAAATCTGATTGAAGTCAATCTCACCTGTGTCGATGCGGACACGTGTAAAATCCTCAAGCGTCTTATGAAATCCGCTATAAATAGAGGTATCTGAATTAACGATCATATCGCCACGAATATAATCTTCAAAAGTCATGTCTGGATTTATATTTTCTTTATACGGATTACCTAAGCTTGTGGCCTCGATAGCATTTGTTGTTGCCGAAGATATGATCCAAGCATGTGAGCCTAATTCTCCCGAAAGACTGAAATTGCTTCGCCCCACCGTGTAAAAATAATCTGATGCAACCCTATAGTCCCCTTCTGGAGCGCTCTCCGGTAAGAAGGCATTCTCAACTTGTTGCAGTATGACCCCCTCCACAATTGAGTTGGACTCACAATCATGCTCTATCGTAAGTGTATCATTATCTATGTCGACGGAAAGGTCATTCAATCGGCTTGCGCGACGCTCAACATCAGGATATTTCTCGGCATCCGCTTCATTACGATAAATATCAAGGCCGGGTATATTGGCGTGCTCTTCACTGACAATAGTGCTGACGCGGCTTTCCCAATCAACGCGATCGTCGCGCGTCCAACTCTCTTTTGAGAGCAAGGCCTGTAAGTCCGGATCGTTTTCTATTCGCTCAAAAGTATTGCTTCGAATGGTTTCCAGCGCCCGTGTAAAGGAATCATCAGAATCCCAGTCAATATACTGATCCTGATATTCCAAGCCCCGCAATTCAGGGGGACGTCCATCATCTAAGTATGTATTGAAATTTACAACGCGGGATTCATATCTTGTCGGCAAGTCATCGTCAAAAAAGCCGCGCGGGCCAACTTCCAGAATTTCCCGATCCGATAAAGGCACATTATCATGTGCACTGCCAAATATTTGCGATAAAAACCCGCCCACCTAAAAACCTTTTCGTCTTTTTATGATGATTATGAACGAAATTAGTTAATATTGATTGAAAAAGAAGCCTGACAGCGAACTGTCAGGCTCCAGACGTGTGTGGGGTTCCTAAAATTTCCAAGACCTACAGGAACAACGCGGCCTTTCGACTATCGAGCAAAGCCCGATAATTCAATGCGGTTACCCCTTTGTTCTTCATACCAAAAGGATAAACGAAACTCGCTAATATCTCCGAAAAGCTAACCTGACCTGTATTTTCTTATTCTTGGGGACGGACACTATCAAGGGTAATTCACACGGTCAACGGATAAATGAGTACTAAAATGGACTATTTTATGCGACGCCGATAGAATTGCTCACGTGATTTAAGTTTAAAATTAAGGATTTCCGCTCTAAAATATAAAAAAGAGGAAAAAATCATCCATGGCGCATCCACTCGACGGAAAATACCGGATAACTTCTACAACAAGCTATAAAGGCCCTATCGAAAAGCGGAGTGACGGCGAAACCGAGGTCAGGGGCGGCCAGACAAGCCGCATGGATGACGCCAATTGCAAATGGACGAGTACTTTTGAAATCATCAACGATACCGAAGTTAAAATGACCTCTGTTGCAGACCCCGAAAAAGCGTCTATAGATTTCTTGCTTACTGCGCCCAACGGCACACCGACACGCGAAATTACGACTTACGAGGCCACGCTTAAGCTGTCGCGTAAAGGAGAAGACCAAATTCAGATGTCAGGACAAATCCACTACGGCAGCGACGTCGTCTTTCTCACCATGCGAAAAATCTCGCCATGACCACCTAACTCTAGCTCTTCGCGCCGCACAATAAGATGTTCGCGCTAGCCATTGCAGTTCATGTGATAAAACAAATATAATCGGCACAGAAAATTCATACCAGCTGGGAGCTTCTCGATGATCATACTTAATCCGCAATGGCAAGGCATAGGACGTCCAAATCCGGTGCCACAAGGTGCGGCCTTTATAAAATCGCTTTTGGGAGATTTTAAAATCCATGAAGTGCCACTCGATGAAACACCGCTCGAAACCAAGGACAATGTTAAAGGCTTGCCGCAAATCCTAAATCTTGTTGAAAAAACCAATAGCCTGATTGCGGCGCAAAAGCCCAAAAAGATATTCACCTGCGGCGGTGATTGCAGCAGCGATTTTGCGCAGCTTGCCTATCTGAACGATCTTTATAAGGGCGACTTCACCCTAATCTGGATTGATGCCCATGCCGATTTAAACACGCCGGACAGCTCTCCCTCCAAGAACTATCACGGCATGACTCTGCGTTGCCTAACGGGCGAAGGACCATCTGCTCTAACCGCTTTAATTCCGCGCCCTCTAAAGCCTGAGCAACTGGTTTTCTCCGGTCTTCGAAGCGTCGATCCGGAAGAAACGCGCTATTTGAATGAATTCAGCATTCCGGTTCACACCACCAAAGACACGCAAAATGGCGCTGTAACAGATGCCACATTCCCATCCAAAAATCTTTATATCCATGTTGATATAGATTCTCTGGATGAGAGCGTCTTTAACCACTGCGCCACCCCCACTTCGGGCGGTTTTTCTTTGGAAGAACTTACGGGGCTCATTAAAACACTGGATCAACGCTATAATGTCATCGGCGGGTGCCTGACAGAATACGGCCCCCAAACACCGCATGCGGCAGCTGATATTGTATCGGCGCTCCTATTTGATGGTTTTGGCTTGAACAAAGCCTATGCGGATGATTTGAAGCTGGAAAAAGCGCTCTAGAATTTACCCTGATAGCGGGTTTCGTCTTCCTGAACGGAAGCAAAGTCTTCTTTACGCCTTAGTATACGTTTCACCGCGCGGCCAGAGGTCGGGAAAAAATGCACGCGGCGCAAATAAGGTCCGTGAAGATCTTCGCTCATTACAACCAAACCCTTGCGGTTAAGATATTCCTTGATGATGATATAATTGACTGTGCCCTTATCCAGCGCATCGCCTTCATAGCTGGTGCCGCCCATAATGCGAATGCGAATGCGGCTTTTACCCGCGCCCATTTGCTTCATTAGCAAAATGCAGTTCTCTAAAGGCTCAAAAGCCGCTTTCATAATCTCTGGGTCAATAGACTTTATGTTTGGAAATGCCTTAATGACAATATCCGGAATAAGCAAATATGCCATGCCGCCAATATTCAGATCTTTATCATGAATAGTCACCAAAATTCCCGCGCCGATAGTCGCCACAAGCATTTCGCCTGCGCCATCACCAGCGCCGGATTCTCCTGGCGTTAAGAAGTAAGGTTTTGCACCGAATTGCGCGTTAAAATAAGCATCGCTGTCCGGTACGGCGCGCCGTTCCTGAATACGTGAAGAAACATCATTATTGCTGAAATCCAACGAACTGCCCCTAACTACCTAGCTACCCTTAGTAATCTAACTATATCACGTCAAAACTTGACGGGGTCTTAATATAGTCGATTCGAGCGCGTGAACATACCATTCATATGTTTGAGAAAGCCCATATTCTAAGGAAACCGAGGGTTTCCAACCTTTCTCTCGCATAATCGTACAATCCAAAAGTTTCTGGGATACGCCGTCCGGCCTGCTGTCATTGAAACGCAAAGCGCCTTTAAAACCTACAATATTTGCAATTGTTTCTGCCAGCGCAGCAATCGTAACATCGCCGCCTGCGCCGATATTCACCGGCGCAGCACCTGAATAATGCTGCAGCAAAAAAACCAGCGCGTCCGCCAGATCATCGACATACATAAACTCGCGGCGCGGTTTACCGCTGCCCCATATTTCCAGCTCAGATGCGCCCGAAATAACTGCCTCATGCGCCTTGCGAATAAGCGCAGGAATGACATGCGCGTTTTCCAGATCAAAATTATCGCCGGGACCATAGAGATTGCACGGCATCGCAGAGATAAAATCACAGCCATATTGCGCCCGGTAACTCTCGCATAATTTCACGCCCGCAATTTTAGCCAGCGCATAAGGCGCATTTGTCGGCTCTAGCGAACCTGTTAATAGCGCCTCTTCAGTGATCGGATTTTGCGCATCTTTCGGATAAATACAAGACGAGCCAAGAAACAATAATTTCTGGGCGCCGCTCTCATAGGCTGCGTGAATAATATTCGCCGCTATCATCAAATTGTCGTAGAGAAATTCCGCAGGCGCGTTCATATTCGCCGCAATACCGCCCACTTTTGCTGCAGCAATTATAACGGCATCTGGCTTATTAAGGCGCATCCACGCAAGCACCGCAACCTGATCGCGGCAATCAAGCTCCGCGCGCTTCGCACTTAAAATGCTGCAATTTTCACGCTCCAGCCGTCTGCACAATGCCGAGCCCACAAGCCCATTATGCCCCGCGATCCAGATGTTTTTATTTTGAAGGGAATAGTTTTTCGGCATTTTATAAGTATAAAGAAAATAGAGAGATTAATAACATTAACGTGATAGAAATTGAAATTATTGCAAATTCTATTCCAAAATTTTTATCATTATTATATTTCACACGGATTTGGTTGGAGAAATAAAAAATGATCATTAAAAACATTAAATTTAAGGGAAATAATGAATACCGATCATTCCCCCAAAAATCGTTGTAACGTTGTTCATAGTCAACATCACTTTTTAATTTTTTTGCTGTTATCAATAATATATAGCTATAGGCAATTGATAAAAATTGATAACATAAGAAAAATTTTGTCAGCAAAATATTTTTAGGTTTTTTGCTTTCAACAGCAGCCTCGCTATACTGATCTTTTAAATATCTTTTTATTTTCTCATACACAACTAGGCATCCGCCTCAGCTGTTTTTTTAGTCGCTGAAATAATGCTTGGGCGCGTAACTGCGTCTTCATATCCAAACGGCTTTGGCTCGTAGCTCGGGATAATTTTCTTCTTCATCGATACAGGAATAAGCGGCCACAAGAATTGCTGCCAAAATTTAGAGGGCATATAATCGCCCATGCCGATGTCTGCGGGCGGGCGGCGGTCTTTCGGGTTCACATAAGTTCCAAAAATTTGATCCCAGAGAATAATATTCTCGCCGTAATTTCGATTACCTTCGGCCAGATCGCGGCTGTGATGCCAGCGGTGCAGCTCGGGCGTTGAGAAAACATAGTTCAAATAACCGCAGCGCATATCGACGTTGCAATGCGTCATGAGCCCTACAAAAGCCGTAACTGCGCTCACCCACTGCGTGACTTCTAGAGGCGCGCCCATGGCGATCAACAGACCCAGCGAGGGCACAATTTTAAAAACGCTATCCATCAAATGAAAACGG
>JBBKXC010000167.1:0-4460 GCA_037969275.1 Bdellovibrionales bacterium
AAATTTTTTAAAACGCATTCAGCAACTCTTGGAACATTTCATCGACTGCGTTAACAACGCGCGCCGCCGCCGCGAAGGCCGTCTGGAAAACAATGAGATTAGATAATTCCTCATCTAGATTAACGCCGCTCTCATCGGAAAGCTGGGTCTGCAATATTTGACGCAGAGATTCTTCATCGGCCAATGCACTATTCAGGGAGTTGATATCCGATGCGTGCTGGTTCACCATCTTCTGAGAAAAATCAATTAAGCGATCGGAACCGATAATATTGGTCGATATATTAGCGCCAGGGCCAAGCAATCCGGTACGGAAAGCAGTCATCGCAGTATTGGTGGCGCTAATTTGCGAGCCATAATAATGGCTGGTGACTGCAGAGTTGTTGTTTATGACGCCCGCGTTAATAGAATAGCTTCCGAAAAGCGCAGAAGAAATATTAACGCCATTATCAATAGAAGCCCGCGTTCCTGCCGCTGCAGTATCTGCGTAAGTGGCGCCGCTTGTCGAAAACGGCCCACCGATAATCTGGATATCACCGCCAAAACTTTGGCTTGTGAAGGTGTCATCATCGCCCGGGCGTAAAATCAAATTACCATCCACATCAATCTGCGCGGCCAAATTCTCGATGGCTTGAAGCTTGGTTAACAATGCAGCCGCATTATCTCCTGGCTCTAATGTGATGCGCACAGGATTCTGATTACCAACCTTGATGTCAAAATACGGGTCTTTCGTCGTATAGGTGCTCTCACCCATACCCAAGAAACTCAACCCGGCCGCGCCCATGCCATTTACACCCGAAGCGTCCGTCGTGAAATTCGATCTTGCATCTATTCTGATCTCGCCATTGGTGCCGACACTGGCGGAGGCGTTAAAGCGGGGGTCAGCTCCGGCGAGCTGCGCATTAATTTCATTTCTCAAATCTTCAGCAAGATTGGTGCCTGTATGCGCCAGCGTGCTCATATCAATCGTGACCGTAAATGGAGCGGGGGCGGGAACAAGGCGCGGATCGTCAAAGGTAATGGTAAATTGATCGTTAGGGTCATCCAAACCGGGCGCCGCCGAAGCCACCAAGGTTGCGGCGTCTAAAAACGGTGTCAAATCACGGCTACCATTAAAGCTATTACTTGAATTGAGGCCGAGCCATGTCTGTAAATCTACGCCGCCTGTATTGGTTAAATCGACCTGCGTCGCCAAATTGGCATTGGCCGCTTCTTGATAATTCACCGATCCAAAAGAAAACTCAATCACGCGGCGAATAATTTCGTTCGAGCCTGTCTGGATATTGCTCGCGCCAAATGTACCTTGCTGCAGCAGCGAGTTATCCTGTCGAATAGCCTCGTTCACTTGAATATTTAAAGAAAAGCCGACATAAGCAACTGAAAGCGCCGGAGGGCCTGCGTTTGGATCGGGAGGATCGTCGGCAGGGATGCTGCCCGATTCGTCAGTAAAGAGCTTAAGCCCTTGCGCCTCGAAGCGAAGCGCCAGTTTATGCGCCATTTCATCTAGCTGCGCCAATTGGCGTGGGAAATCCACATCGCGCAGCTCAAACAATCCGCCTATGCGGCCACCAAGATTAGTCTGCGTAACATTAATCGCCTGCCTTGAGGTTGCCGGATCGCCGGTAAATTGTTTATCAACGACATATAATGACGCAGCCGAGTCAGGATAAGAAGATGTTGCCCCAAGTGGCTTTGCTTCGAATATGAGCTTTTTGGCTTGCGTATTGGCTAGCTCCACGCCTTGTCTGGTCTGAACAACAAGAACGCCATCGCCGCGCTTGAAAAAGCTGATATCAATAAGTCCGGCCAATTCTTTAATGGCCTCATCACGCTTATCTTCGCTGGCAGCCGTAGAGCGACCGATGGTAAGATTGTCCTGCACCTTGTCATTCAGATCGGCAATTTGTTCCAGAAGCTGGTTAACACGGCTTACAGAGGAGGTAATATCGCTTTGCGCGTCATTGCGCGATGTCATAATGAGATCGCCAAGCGCGTTAATCTTATTGGCTGTTTTTAAGGCTGCATTGACCGTTTGCGCCTGCAAGAAGGTGTCTTCGGGGGAATCTGAAAGAGATGAAAACCCATCGCGAAGCCTTGATATTTCGGCAGCAACCGATAGCTCGTCTTCCGGCGCGCCATGAAATTTTTCTATGCGGGATAAATAGCTCTGTTTAACGTCCAAAGCACCAACGGAACTAACCTGCGTCCAAAGATCGCGCTCAAGATTGAGGTCGACATTACGCATAATGGTTCCTGTTGTGACGCCAACGGTTACACCGTTAATGGATTGGGAGTTCTGCGCCATGATTTTTCGCGTAAAACCGGCCGTATTCACGTTCGATACGTTGTTAGAAATAACCGAAATCTGGTTTTGCGCGGCGCGTAAGCCCGTTAAAGCAGCATCGAGACTGGATAAACCCATAATAAATTCCTGTGCGTTTGGTCTTTATAAATTCTTCAATTCATACCAATGCAAGGATAGTGCCAGTTTACTACTGACCGTCTGATGTAATGGGTTTCGTTAATCTGGATAGGCTGGAGATGCGCGCATTAACATCACGCACATTTTTCATCAAAGCCGCTTCAACCAACATGGATGTCAACATCTCTTGGCGGAGCTGTGATTCATAGCGATCGCGGTAATGCATAAGCTGTATTGCCTCTAGCGTCACATTCATACGATCCACATTAACGGGCTTGTCATAGAGCGCCGTATAAAAATTGGGGTCTTGATACATCTTTTTGCTTAAATATTCCATCTGGGCGTAATAGCTGGGATTCACACCCATAACCGCGTCGATATCGGCATCTGTCGGCGGCGGCGGAGGCGCAGTATTTGGTGAGCCGCCGCTATACCTAAAGTTTCGCATCAGCGCCTTCATATAGGATGGGCCCGATGTCGGCCCCAACGGCTCTGTACTACTTTTCATTCCGACAATATTAATAAAGCTGTTATGCGCAACATTGTACATGGAATCTATGCTGCGGGTGGCAAGATACAATCTGTAATCCTCATCAAAGCCTTCTTGTAGCTTTTCTTTATTCGGCATATCTTGCGCCTGAGGCCAGTAAAGATTTTTCGCCAGCGCAATGACATCTTCTTCATCATTTGTGGACACATTATCGGTAAAATTTACCTCGAGTGTAAGCGGCTTACTCAGCGTGCCGAAATAATCAATGTCCTTATTATATCTATTTCTGTCCGGCGCGGCGTCGGAGGGCGTTGGGTTTGTGCCCGGCTCATTCGTGCGATCCTTACACATTTCCCATAGGCCGCCAGCATTATCGTTGGGGTCACAATATGTCTCTATGAACTTATCAATCCGCGCTCTGATATCCGTGCCCGGCCCTTCGGAAGAACTCATATGCTCCATATCACGGTAATAATTGCTCAACACCACATTTAAGGACTGTTTGTTCATTTCTGACCATTCCTCAGAATGCGAAAGACTGAGGACGGAGGAGCCAAAATGGCACATTTGCTCACTAGGGTGATAATCTTTGGTTGCCTTTGCCACTAACTCCCGCAAATCCCGCTGCGTTTCCATTTGTATCTTTGCATCAAAGAAAGAGCCGATAATCTGCATTTGTTGCATCATAACTGCCGAGAGCTCTTCTGCCATGAGCATCATAGGCGCCACAATCAAATTGGTCATGGTGTTGGGGCCAACACCTTCAATATGCGTGGCCATGCGCGCTTGGTCACAGGTGCTGACATAAAATATCTCCACGCCATTGGTGGAATCGACCGGACGGCCGCAATTATATTCATGGATCCGCGGGTTATAAATATTGACCTGCGCATTGGTGGGGCCGCCGCCTTGTCCAATGACAACCTCGACCAAAGCCGGATTGCCGGCGTCGTTCATATGCATGCCATTAAACGCCAATCTAATCATATCCTCAGTTTCATTATCCGCATAGCTTAGGCTTTCGGAAAAAAGGCCGACCCAATCTGTTTTAACCGTTTCGATCTTATCGTTTTTGCCTATAAAGACATCGGTGAATTTCTCAAAGCCGCGCCCATTAATTTCAAGGCGTTGCGTAAGAGGGTTTTGCGTGATCAAAAGGCTGGCCTTCTTTCCATCCTGCGCAAATACAATTTCATAGCTTTTAATATAGGGGCGAAAATCCGGTAAGTAGGCTTCGCCATTGGCATCAACTTTTGCCGCGCCTTCATAGCTTTCCTTCGAACCGTCGCCAAGAACCATATCTCCATATTGTTGCGCGAACGTCATTCTGTAAGAAATTTCGCTGCCCGGCTCAAGATTTTTGAGATGCGTATATGTTCCGCGAACCTTCAATTCCGACGAAGATTTATCCAGATACAAAGAAGCCCCGCCTGCGCTCACTAGGAACACAAGAACTGCGGCGGCCAAAATGTATATTTTCCTAATCTTCTTCAAAAAATAATCTCCCGTTACACTCTCACTCTAATTAGCAAATTCACTGGATTCATCAGC
>JBBKXC010000168.1:0-9960 GCA_037969275.1 Bdellovibrionales bacterium
GGAGAAGGTTTAATACGGGAAAGACGATCAGCGACGAGTGCCATGGAAATGCTCCAGTGTTTAAAGGTTTACTACCCTCCATAAAAAACAGGAGTCCGGCGCTTAATCAAGCTCTATATAGCGTCTTTCGCAATAAATTCACGCGCGCCCGCCCAATCGAGCTTGGCGGCATCTTGCAAAACGATCCCCTCGCGCTCAAGCCAGAGCTTAAAGGGCCTCAAGAGTGGATCTTGCAATGCGCGCTCGACATAGGGGATAAGCCGCGCATAAAACTGCATATACTGGGGCTTGTTTTCCACTATCGCCCAGCGCAAAATCTGGCCGAGCAAGCGGCAATGGAACTGCGTCCCCAGCACTCGGTACCACTGCAAATAATTCTCTGATTTTCCCTTTAGCAGCGCCTCTTGAATTTCCAGCGGCACATCGGCGCGCATATCTTCGCTTAAATTCACAAGATCATAGGCTTTAGGGCCAATCATGCCTTCTTGGAAATCAATAATGCCAATAGAGCCCGTGCCCTGTCCGCCCAAATACATGAGGTTTTCAACATGGTAATCGACATGCATAAAGCTGGCCTCATACGCGCCAATGCTGCGTTCTATATCATCCCATAGCGCGTGGTATTCCTCAACAAGACCAGCGTCGTTGGCGCGGCCACGCATAACGGGAACGTACCAATCAACAAAACGTTGGCGCGCCTTACGCATAAAGGATTGCTCTAAATGCAGCAATTTTAAGGGGCAATCCTCAGCCTGAATAATCTCCAGAATTTGCGCGGCGTCCTTATAAAGCTGCATCACATCTGCGCCGCTCGCAAGGGCTTGCTTGAGAGAAAGAGAACCAAAGTCCTCAATAATAGCGGCATTACCCTGCAAATCTGCCTCATAAATCTCCGGTGTGCGCAGACCCAGGGTGCGTAGCCAATCAGCAATTTTTATAAACTCATCAAGCTTGGTGACATGCCCTGCGCTATCGAGCGGCCCGCAATCCATGTAAAGTGCGCGCTTACCAGCCTTTTCAAGACGCATATATGAGCGCAAACCGCCATCTTGCGGCAGTTTTTCAACAATGCTCCAGCTCGAATTTGTGACAAGAGAGGCCGCGTTAATTGCCTGCATAGATAACACCCTTCTTTATTAGCGCTTCCCCTGTAAAAGGGAGATCACACAATGAAATTAATTCAAAAATATTTTCGCCGCCTTAAGTTTAATGGCATTGGTAAGCGCTGCACAAGCGCAAGATGCGCAAACACCAACAATGCACACTGAATGCTCCGTGAGATTTCAGAATCAGGGCGTAAGTGAGCGATAGATCTAGGTTTTGGATTTTCCGGTGAGGGCCTGTATCGCATCAAGATGTTTTTGCGATACTTTGGTGCGCTTTTTACTGCCGCCGCTATAGGCTTCAAGGCCAAATTCAGTGCCTGAATTTCCAGCAACAGCCTTCAGAATTTGCATCCCGAAATTCTCTTCTTTTTTGGGCGCAGCGCTAGGTTTCTTAGAAGGCTTAGGCTCGTGAATATGCGTTTCTTCTGATGCGCCACGGCCTGAAAGGATACGCTCGATGTTATAAGCCACGATACCGCTCAAATGCGCTTTGGTTAAGGCGTGGAGGAGTTTTGGGTCCTCATAAGTCCAAGCGATTACCTGCTGGCGCGCCTTAACGGCGTTACCGCCCGTTTTTTTCAAAGCCTCTTTAATCCGGCTCTCTGCATATTCTCGAGACATGGCTATTTCTCTTAATTGATCCTATCCTCCCACTATTATTGCACAATTCAAGGCAAAGGCGAAATTTTTTACGCGCCTGAAATTTGACATATCGTGCGTGGCGCTCTAATGTTTGCGCATGAATAAGCTTTTAAAAAACCACGGATGCAAGCCCTACCTTAGCCTTACTGCCTATGCTTTTAGCCTTGCCATATGTGCATCGGCTGCATTGGCTACTGATAACATCGCCATTAATCGCAATTCTCTCGACAGAGAGATGGGTTCTACGGATACCTGCATTATAGATGATGGCCAAAGTGTAAGGCGCAGTGGCAGCGCTTCATTGCGTGATTGCTTTGATCGCACAAAAGATACTGCATTACGCGGCACCGGCCATGCTATCGGCGATGCTTATAAGCACGGGAAATATCTTAAGACTTTTGAATGTGTCCGCAGCGAGAGCGAAAACGTCATTTGCACCTTCGCAAAAGGTCCTTAAAGGCTTTATTTACAGCGCGGCCAGCTCTTTCATAAGCTTACGCACACCATTGAAGCGCTGCTCCGTATATTTTCAAATTAGAATTTCGACGGATTAACCCTGACGCAGATACATAAAAAGTTTCTGCTCGGCTTTGTGAAAATCGAGATCAACCCAGAATAGCTCAAAAGCAAGCTGGATTAGATGCCTGCTCTGCGCCGAATCCACGAGCCCTTCATGCAGAAGCCGAAGCTTCTGTGGGCTGGCTAAATCCTGCTCCAATATTGCGGCTTGCTCGCTCGATAAGGAAACATTGGCAAGGTGCTTTTCAATAAAGCTGGCTTCCTCGTCCTGCACAATGCCATCGGCATGAGCTAGGGCAACAAGGCAGCGCCATTTAATGAATTCCTGTTCACCTATCATGTTTTCAGGATACCGATACTTTTAAGCATTAACAAGTATGGGAAATTAACAATAATTACACCCCTCAAATTACTTGACATATATAATAAGCGCCAATAGATTACGTAAACGAAATAAAGGAAGAGTTATTATGAGTAAATTAGGGAAATCATTAATCGGAGCGGCAGTTGGGTTAGCAATGAGTACAAGCGCAGCATTTTCTGAAGAAGTTGCTAAAGCCACAGATTACGTGTCAAATGCTGGAAGCGCAGATACATGCCTGATGACAAAGATTATGAATTATAATGGGCATGCCGTTGATATGCATGATGTTCGTGTTGATTCTATAAGAACGTGCTTTAATCTCGGAAGACTGCATGAAGCGGATCAAATCACAGCCCTGCGATCCGGAAAAATTGTTGCCCACATTGGCCGTGAAAATAGAAGCGGTTCATTTGGCTCCAATAATCAATATTATGATAATACGCCGGAATAACTAAAGCGCGGCCAGCTCCTTCATAAGCGTGCGCACACCGTTCACGCGCTGCGGCGGTTTTTCCCAAATGCGGATTATCGATATTCTCTGATCGGGGCGGATTGTCACCGTTCCTGCCTTACTTTGTATCCAGCCCATAAGCCCGCCAACATTGGGCGGCGCATTATCTTTAAAGCCAATCACAGCGCCTTTCGGCCCAGCGTCCAGTGTCGACACGCCCGCGCGTTTGCAAAGCTGTTTGATCGTCACGACAGCCAGCAAGTTTTCAACCTCCTGCGGCAGCGCCCCAAAACGGTCAATCATCTCGGCGGCAAAGCTCTCGACATCCTCCGGTGTTTCCAGATCCTGCAAACGGCGGTATAGGCTCATGCGCACACCAAGATCCTCCACATAGTTCTCGGGGATCAGAATAGAGATGCCCAAATTAATCTGCGCTGACCACTGATCGGCCTTCACATCATCAAAACCAACACCTTCACGCGCAGCGGCCACGGCTTCCTCCAGCATTTGCTGATAAAGCTCGGCGCCAACTTCGCGGATATGGCCTGATTGTTGCTCGCCCAGCAAATTACCCGCGCCTCTGATGTCCATATCATGGCTGGCAAGCTGGAAACCGCTACCCAGCGTATCAAGTGTCTCCATCACTTCGAGGCGCTTCATGGCATGATCGTTAAGCTTTAAGCCCGGTTGATATGTCAGATAAGCATAAGCGCGCACCTTGGAGCGCCCGATGCGCCCACGTATTTGATAAAGCTGCGCCAGTCCAAACATATCGGAGCGATGCACAATCATCGTATTGGCGGTGGCAATATCAATCCCGCTCTCGATAATATTGGTGGCCAAAAGCACATCATATTGCCCGTCATAGAAAGCCGTCATGCGGTCTTCAAGATCGGTCGGGCTCATCTGCCCATGCGCAACAACCAGCTTTAATTCCGGCACGAGTTCCTTGAGCGTTTCTTCGATCTCGCGGATATCAGCGACGCGCGGACACACATAAAAACTCTGCCCGCCTCTGTAATGCTCACGCAGCAGTGCCTCACGAATAACCATGCCATCAAATGGCATCACAAATGTGCGGATGGCCAGCCTGTCCACAGGCGGGGTGGTAATCAGCGACATTTCCTTCACGCCCGTAAGCGACATTTGCAGTGTTCGCGGGATTGGCGTTGCGGTGAGCGTCAAAACATGAACATTAGCCACAAGCTCCTTCAGGCGCTCTTTTTGCTTCACGCCGAAACGCTGCTCTTCATCAACAATAACAAGGCCAAGATTGGCGAATTTAACGCTAGAGCCAAAAAGGGCGTGCGTGCCAATGACGATATTAACCGAACCATCGCGCAGCCCATCCTTCGTTAGAGCGGCGTCTTTAGCGGTGACAAGGCGTGAAAGCTGGCCTACGCGAATACTTGTGCCCTCAAAGCGCTTGATAAAATTATTGTAATGCTGACGCGCCAGCAATGTTGTTGGTACGGCCAGCGCCACCTGCGCCCCCGCCATTGCGGCGACATAGGCAGCGCGAATTGCCACTTCGGTCTTGCCAAATCCCACATCACCACAAACAAGCCTATCCATCGGATAATCACCCGAAATATCGGCAATCACATCCATGATTGCGCGCTCTTGATCTTCGGTTTCGCTATAAGGAAAACGCATGGCGAATTGCTTGTAAATATCCTCACTGATATCTAGCTTTTGCGCCTTTTTGAGTTTACGCGCGGCGGCAATGCTGAGCAAATGATCGGCCATCGCCATGAGATCTTTCTTAACCCGCGCCTTCCGCGCCTGCCAACCTGCGCCGCCCAGCTTATCGAGCTGCATGGTGCCTTCATCGCTACCAAAGCGTGCCAGAACCTCTAAATTTTCAACAGGCACAAAAAGCTTATCCCCGCCTGCATACTCAATCTTAAGGCAATCATGGAAAGTGCCAGCGGCTTTGAGCGTCTCCAGCGCGACAAACTTCCCGACCCCATGCTCAAGATGCACAACAAGATCGCCTTCATTCAGTGAAGACACTTCTTTCAGGAAATTCTCGGTCTTGCGCTTTCTGTTTGATTTGCGCGTCAGGCGATCGCCAAAGATATCGGTCTCGCTCAAAACGACCAGATCTTCGGCCACAAAGCCATGCTCAAGTCCCAGCACAACAATGCCAAGCTGGCCACTTTTTAACCTTCTCACATCCTCCCAGCTTTTACACTGGACGCTTAAGAATTCCTGCTCGCTAAACAGCCCGCTGAGGCGTGCGGCAGAGCCTTCGCTATATGCGGCCACAAGGGTTTTAGTCCCCAGCGCCGCAATATATTTTTTTAATTCCGTAAAGATATTACCATCAGGCAACGCGCGAATATCGGCAAAATCACGCGCTTTTCTAGCGCCTGAACGCGCATCCGCGCCGCCGGAAAATGGCGAGAGAACTTTCGCGTCATTTACAAAACCGCTCCACTGCGCGTCCGTCACGTAGAGCGTATCGGTAGGCAGCGGGTTATAAACCGCGCCGGAAAGGCTCACGCTTTTTTCTTTCTTATTGCCAGTGAGCGCGGCGCTGCGCATTGTTTGGCGCGTTTCAAAGAAATCGGCAATTTGCTCAAGGCGCTCGTCATGCGATTCCATGCCATGATGGTCAAGCGTTATCGCCGCCTTTGGTACATAATCAAAAAGTGTCTCAAGCTCCCCATAAAAAAGCGGCAACCAATGCTCCATCCCGTTATAGCGCCGCCCACTGGAGACGGCTTCATAGAGCGGATCATTATCGCGCACCACGCCAAAGGACTCGAGATATCCTTTGCGAAAGCGTGAAATAGAGGGGGGATCAAGGAAAAACTCAGTGACGGGCTGCAAAGAAAACTCGGTGATTTTCTCCCCGCTGCGCTGCGTAACAGAGTCAAATGTGCGCATCGTTTCAATTTCATCTCCAAATAAATCCATGCGCAAGGGGTTCTCAAAACCCGATGGGTAGAGATCAATAATCCCGCCGCGTATAGAGTATTCCCCCGGCTCGCGCACAGTTTCGGTGCGAATATAGCCATTATGCACTAAAAACTCCTGCATTGCGGTCACATCGAGCCGCCCATTAATTTTGGCAGAAAAGCTTGCATTTTTAAGCGCCGAGCGCGGCATTACCTTTTGCAAAGCGGCGTTAACGCTGGTCAGTAGGATGCGCGGATAGCGCTTGGCCTCACCTTCCCACGCCAATAATTCAGTGAGCGCCGCAACGCGCTGAGCAACAATATCACCGCTCGGAGAAACGCGATCATAAGGTAGGCAATCCCACGCGGGAAAGCTTATAACCTGCACATCCGGCGCGAAAAATCCCAGCAGTTCTTCCAATTCGGCCATGCGGCGATCATCAAGTGCAATGTGAAGCAAAGCGCGGTCTTGCGGCATCAACTCCCGCGCTAACCCCGCTAAACCCCTAGCATCTTGCCCCTCCGGCGCACCAAAAATGGTCTGCAAAGGGCTATTACTCTTAGATTTGATGGCAGTATTATCCACGGTTTTCCACAATTTTTACATTTTCGTATTTGTATTCTACGGCTTTTTTATATATAGATTCCTCTTCAATCAAGAAACAAGAGAAAAGAGTTGAACGATCATGGCACAGGCTGCGCAGAAAAAAGACCCTGTTGTATCTTCAAATTCAGGTAAAACGAATGGTTCTGAAGGTAACACGAAAGAATTGCTCGGCAAGGCCGTTCACAAAAACAGCATCATTTCCAAGCGTGGCTTCCTAGAGCGCCTGTTCACTCTCTCATTCCGCGGCTTCGTATACCCGCAAATCTGGGAAGATCCAGAAGTTGATTTGACCGCACTTAAAATCGAGAAAAACAAAAGCAAAATCATGACGATTGCCTCCGGCGGTTGTAACATCATGAATTACCTCACAGAAGAGCCAGCCTCGATTAAGGCCGTTGACCTTAATCCTGCGCATGTTGCTTTAGCGCGCCTTAAACTATGCGCAGCCAAGCATCTCCCGGGTTATAACAGCTTCTTCCAGTTCTTTGGCCATGCCGATACCAAAGATAATATCGTTCTTTACAACAAATACATTAAGCCAAACCTAGACCAATTCTCTCGTGATTATTGGGAAGGCCGCCGCCTGACAGGCGAGAAGCGCATTAACTACTTCCGAAAAAACATCTATCAATTCGGCCTTTTAGGTAGATTTATCAGTGCGGTGCACATCACAGCTAAGTTTTACGGTCAAGACCCCAGCGAGATTTTGAACGCTACGAACATGAAAGAGCAAGGCGAGATTTTCGACCGCACGCTCGGCCCGATCTTCGATAAAAAAATCGTCCGTTTTGTCTGTAACATGCCGCCAGCACTTTATGGCCTCGGTATTCCACCATCTCAATTTGATGAACTTAAAGGCAAAGAGCATATGGCCGATGTACTGCGCGCCCGTTTGCGTCGCCTCGCCTGCGATTTCCCGATCGAGAATAATTACTTCGCTTGGCAGGCCTTTGGCCGTGGCTATGACCGCGAAAAGCGCCTAGCTGTTCCCCGCTACCTCACTGAAGCCAATTACGAGAAAATCAAAGCTTACGCCGAGCGCGCAGAGGTATTTCACACATCCATGACAGAGCTTTTAAGCGCGCAGCCGCAAGGATCCTTTGATTGCTACATCTTTCTTGATGCGCAGGACTGGATGAACGCCGATCAGCTTAACGACCTTTGGAGAGAAGTTATCCGCACAGCAGAACCCGGCGCGCGTGTTATCTTCCGCACAGCAGGCGACGTTAGCCCGCTAACCGAAGCCCTCGAGCCTGAGATTCTTGCTAAATTCCACTATGACCCATCACTTTCCGAACCAGCCGTAGCAAAAGATCGCTCGTCGATTTATGGCGGCTTCCACGTCTACACTTTGGGTGGAGAAATTGGGCTGCAAAAAGCCAAGAAAACCAAACACGACGCATAAGGAAATCTTGAAGTGTTATCTCAAGAAGGTTCAGTAAGTGAGTCCCAGATTAAGTCCAATATGGACGCGATGTATCGCTGGACGCGCCACGTATACGATGCGTCTCGTAAATATTATTTATTGGGGCGTGACAAGCTTATCGGGCGATTGGGCATCACACAGAACGATCTTGTATGTGAAGTAGGATGCGGCACAGCGCGTAACCTCATCAAAATGAAAAAACGTTATCCTGAAGCAAAGCTTTACGGCATTGATGCGTCCGATGAAATGCTCAAAACAGCGCAAGGCTCAATTGATCATAACGGCTTTGAGAATGACATTAAAATTGCCAATGGGTTTGCGCAATCTTTCAGCGCTGGACAGCAATTCGGCTTAGATCGCATTTTTAACAAATTCGTATTCTCGTATTCACTTTCGATTATACCGCCATGGCAAGAATCTCTCGATCATGCGTTGGATATCCTGCCTTCTGGCGGTGAAATACATATTGTTGATTTTGGGTCTTGCGATGGACAGCCGCCATTTCTCCGTAAAATCATTTTCTGGTGGCTCAAAATGTTCCACGTATTCTACAAGCCCGAAATCGAAGCCTATCTGCGCGAGCTTGAAGCCACAGGCAAAGGTCTTTTGCATGTCGAGCATCTTTATGGCGGTTATTGTTATCTGGCGGTGTTTAAAAAGGCTTAGGCCACATATTTATGCGTTATTATGCGCGTATAGATGCTTAAAGCCTGCACATCACCCCTCGCCTCTTCCTGACCGCTGATCCAATTGTAAAGATCGGGGTCGCTCTCCTCTAGCAGGTTTTGATATTCGGCCAGCTCATTCGCGCTAAAGCCCGGCACGTGCTTTTTGGCAAAAGTGCCAAGCAGCAAGTCCATCTCCTTCGTCCCGCGATGCTCGGAGCGAAAAATCAAGCGCTTGCGCATATTTTCAATTTCATCATTCATGTTTTTTTTTACCATTAAGGCACCAAACCGCCAAGCGAAGAAAAGAAAATCTTTGTGTCTTAGTGTCTTGATGGTTAAATGTCTTTTATGTCTCAGCGCCCCTTTGATCTTGACCCATATTTTCGTGCCCTCACCACCTTGCCAGGTGTCGGGCCTAAAAATGCCAAGCTGTTCGAAAAACTACTGGGCGGGCCAAAGGTTTTGGACTTGCTCTTTCACCTACCGATTGATTTCATTGACCGCCGATTTTCTCCGAAAATCAAGGATGCGCCTAATGGCTGCATTGCAACCATGGAAATCACCATCGGCAAGCATTACCCGAACGCCAAGCGCGGGCAGCCCTACCGCGTTTCATGCACTGACGAGAGCGGCGCGATCAACATTACCTTTTTCCACGGCAATAAGGACTGGATCAAAAAGCAGCTCCCCGAGGGCGAAAAACGCATTATCAGCGGCAAGATCGAATATTATCAAGGTAATCCGCAGATGATGCATCCCGATATAGCCGCGCTGGACGAGCGCGCCACTCTGGAGGCCGTTGAGCCTGTTTACCCCCTCACGCAAGGGCTCACCAATAAAGCCGTGCGCAAGGCGCTTCTGGGCGCTTTAAGCTTCGTGCAAAAGATGCCCGAATGGTGCGACCCTGAATATAAAAAGCGCAACAATTGGCCGGATTGGGATAAAGCCGCCCATGACATTCATTGCCCCGAAGGTGAAAAAGGGCTCTCGCCCAATCACCCCTCACGTGCGCGGCTGGCTTATGACGAGCTTTTATCCAATCAACTTACCCTAGCTCTCGTGCGAGATCGCCAGCGTAAAAAGCAGGGACGCAAATTTATCGGCAGCGGTGAGCTGCGCGCTAAAATACTTCAAGCCCTCCCCTTTGAGCTGACAGGGGCGCAAGAGCGCTCATTAAATGAGATCGACGCCGATATGGAAGCGCCGTTTAAAATGCTCAGGCTTTTACAAGGCGATGTCGGCAGCGGGAAAACCATTGTCGCCGCGCTGGC
>JBBKXC010000169.1:0-4384 GCA_037969275.1 Bdellovibrionales bacterium
CTGTGTAAGCGCCGTTCAAATCGTCCAGCTTGAGGGGGAGTGCAAAGAGTTGCTATTTCTCATGGATTTTGAAAAGAGCATAGAGCCTCAGGATGTCCCGATCACGGCTGTGGCGCTGGATAGCGATGGCGCGCCCTCGCTCAGCCTCAGCTTTAGCGCGCTTGAAGAGGCCAAGGCGCAAAGCCCTTACTCCGCGCCCCTGCGCTATTTATATGAACCCGCCCCTGCCTTTCAAAAAAGCGGCGCTTTCAAGATCATGGCGACGCGTTTTGGCTTGAACAAACTTCATCCCAATACGCATCTTTATACTGGAGATAAGCTTGAAGAGGCATTTCCGGGGCGCATTTTTGAAGTTCAAGCCATCTGCTCCGTGCAGAAAAAAGAGCTTAAAGACATCCTTCCGGCCATGAAAGCCAATTTAAGTGTGCGCAATTTCTCGCTTTCACCCGATGAGCTGCGCAAGAAGCTTGGGATCAAAGATGGGGGCAAAACCACACTTTTTGCCTGCGATACACTTGAGAGCGGAAATATTCTTATTCAATGCGTAAAAACTTAAATATATTTATCGAAAATTTATGTAAAATAATTTTCTTTTACATTATTGTTCAATATCAATAACTTAACCATAAAACAAATTTATTACCCCCTCCTAATATATACGTATTTTTAATGTTTGGCCTATAAGATGGGAATGGGTTCGGTTATATATTCAAATAAATTCTTTCCGAATGGAGAGAAAAAAAATATGATGTAGGGGTCAGTTGTGTTCACAGCAAAAATGCTTTCCAGAGATAATAATGCCGCAATGGTGGATTCCCCTATCGCCGCGCGCAAAAATGAAAAAAATATGGCAAAGAAAAATAAACAGAAAAATAACGGGCTAGTAAGCTCATCCCCTGCGCAAATCTGGAAGAGCCGGATTAGCTGGCGCATTGCATTGGCGGTGTTTTTAACAATTCTCGCCGTGCAGGCTATTATCTTGAATTTCACACTAAAGGATTTTGAATATGCACGTCTTCAAGATCTTCGCGAAGTTGGCCGCTCGGCCATCGTGCCGCTAATTGATACGCGCATCGCAGATTTACTGGCTTCCCCAATTTCATCAGATAATGCCGGCAAACTTGTTACCATGACCAAGGTCAACGGCTTGTCCATTTATTCCAATCAACTTGATCTCATCAAACTTTATGGCGAGCAGCTGGTGCTGACCATGCTTGACCGCGAGAGCCTATCGCGCACATATCGCTCCGCCGATGGCAGCTCTTATGAAGTGGTTTACCGTGCCAACGAGCTTGGCCGCCCTTATATTATCGTAGCGCGCCTTGATGCCGCCAATATCCAGCCGCAGGTTCAACAATATGTTGAGCAGACCATTATCGTTATGCTTTTGATGTCTGCCTTTGTTACGACTGTTTTGATGATTGCGCTTGGTCACTGGCTGCTTGAGCCGATTTTGTTTATGCGCAACAATCTACTTGCCGCCTCACAAAATCCCGAAAACCCACAAATTCAGGACTCTCCTTACGATAATGGCGATGAAATCGGGCAAGCTATCGAAATTGCGCAAACGCTAATACGTCAGAATGCCGACAATATTTCGCGCATTAAAGGCGCAGCGCAGGACAAAATTCACAAATTGGCTTATTACGATACACTCACAAGCCTACCAAACCGTACTTTGTTTATCCAAACCTTAAGCGAAAAAATCAAAGGCGCCACTGGCGAAAAAACTGAACGCTTTGCCGTTATCACCATCGACCTTGACCATTTCAAAGATGTAAATGACTCCATGGGGCATAATGTCGGCGACGCCATTTTACGCGCCGTAGGTAAACGTCTGCGCGGCGCTATGCCTGAAGCCGCCACAGTTTCCAGAACGGGCGAGGATGAATTTGCCATCACTATGCCACTAGGCGATGGCGTCGAAACGTCCAAAGAGCTGGCCGATAAAATATTACATGTTATTCGCTCCGAGCCCTTCAAGGTTTTCAACGAACAATTCCAGATCCGCGCTTCTATCGGCGTTTCCACCTTCCCCGATGACGCAACCGATCCAGACCAAGGATTGAAAAACGCCGATATCGCGCTTAACCGCGCAAAAGAAGAAGGCCGCGATACGATCAAGGAGTATTCTGAAGATTTCGACCGCGCCGTTCAGCAGCGCTTCCAGATGCTCCGCGATTTGCGCGATGCTATGGAGCAAAAACAACTTGAGCTTTTCTATCAGCCACAGCTTGATCTAAATACCGGCAAAGTCATTGGCGCCGAAGCGCTCTTGCGTTGGTGGAAGCCGGATAATAGCAAAGAGGGCGGCTCTTATATTTCCCCTGGTGAATTTATCCCAGTTGCCGAACAATCCGGCCTTATTGTGCCTATCGGCGAAATGGTATTGCAAACGGCCTGTGAAAGCGCAATGCGTTGGAGCAAAGAACACGGCCATGATATCCGCATTGCTGTGAATGTTTCGGCGGCGCAGTTCTCACAAAGTGATCTCGTAACCTTTACGCAAAAAGTGCTGACCGAGACTGGCCTTCCTGCGCATAGATTAGAGCTGGAAGTTACCGAAAGCGTGTTTATGGATGATATACAGCACACGATCCAAACGCTGCAAAGCTTGCATGCGCTCGGCGTTGAGCTGGCGATTGATGACTTTGGTACGGGTTATTCCTCCCTTTCCTATTTGCGTCAATTCCCGATTGATCGCCTCAAAATTGACCAGTCTTTCATTCGCAATGCCTTGAATAACCCCGATGACGCCGCGATAGCGCGCACAATTATCGGGCTTGGACATTCTTTGAATTTAAAAGTAATTGCGGAGGGCGTGGAGACAGTCGACCATGAGGCCTTCTTACTTCAGCATAATTGTGATGAGGTTCAAGGTTTCCGTTATTCCCGCCCAGTACCTAACGAAAAATTCATTGAATTTATCAATAGCTATGACGGTTCGCTTGCCAGTTTTAAGTAAGAAATCGTAGCGTGTGAAGGCGTATTAATTCCGTTCAAGAACATTATCAGCATACGGCAATGGTACTTCTGCTATTTTTTCTTAATAGCTGCATCACACAATTTTCGGAAGCGGCACTCCTCTATTCACGCAATCTTTCTGCATTTTTGCGATTTGGTTGTGCCTCCAGATTATATCGGGATGCATTATCGGGCCATGTGCCTCACGGTGCCACCGCTTTCTCCATAGCTGCGACATCCCCTTTAAACATTTTCAATATAGATTCGGACGCCACATAGCCCATAGGTGTGCCTTTAAGGAGATCGAATGCCTCTGTCAGGCACCGTTTTTTGCTTTTCAAAAATTTAAACGTACGGCAATATAACCATTCATAAAATTATGTTAATTGATATAAGTTATTGAGATTTACCGCCTCTAAGGCTATGTCTAAATAATGACAAAAATACAAACGCTCACCGCCAAAAAATCCACACCGCTTACGGGCACGACCAAAGTGCCGGGCGATAAATCTATCTCGCACCGCGCCTTGATGTTTGGTGCGCTGACAATTGGCGAGACCATTATCTCCGGCCTGTTAGAAGGCGAGGACGTTATACATACTGCTGATGCCATGCGTGCGCTCGGCGCGGATATACAGCAGGGCAATGACGGTCTATGGCGCGTATACGGCGTTGGGATCGACGGCCTGCAAGAGCCGGATCAAGTTCTGGAGATGGGCAATAGCGGCACCTCGACCCGGCTGCTCATCGGCCTTATCGCCGGACATAACATCACAGCCACCTTTAGCGGCGATGCTTCGCTTTCCAAACGTCCGATGGGGCGCGTTATTACGCCGCTGGAGATGATGGGCGCAGAGTTTCAATCCCGCGATGGCGGTAAGCTACCCCTCACCGTGAAGGGTGCTAAAGACCCGCTGAACATTGAATACCAGCTGCCCGTGGCCTCCGCCCAAGTCAAATCGGCCATTCTTTTGGCGGGATTGAATACGGTTGGGCGCACAACTGTTATTGAGGAAAAACCCACCCGCGATCACACCGAAACCATGCTGCGCGCCTTTGGCGTTGAGGTGACAACGGAAGAATTGGAAGATGGCGCGCTAGCTGTCAGCGTTATCGGCCACCAAACCATGCAGCCCTGCGCCATTGATGTGCCGGGCGACCCGTCTTCTGCAGCCTTTCCGGCTGTAGCCGCCGCCATAACAGAAGGTTCGGACATAACGCTATCGCGCATCGGTATGAATCCGCGCCGCACAGGTCTATTCGAGTGCTTGAAAGAAATGGGCGCAGATATAGAGTTTAAGCATCAGCGCATCGAAGGCGGCGAGCCCGTTGCCGATATCGTCATCAAAGGCACCGGAAAGCTTAAGGGCATTACCGTTCCGGAATCTCGTGTCCCTTCAATGATTGACGAATTTCCCGT
>JBBKXC010000170.1:0-3080 GCA_037969275.1 Bdellovibrionales bacterium
ATAATGATTACGATGCATTTCAGGGCTGCACTGATACAGGCTGGATATCTTTTCATGATTACACTTTGACGGATATACCTAAGGGATGCACAAATCCCGGGGATGTTTGTGATGATGGGACAATCTACGCAGGCTATGGTTATAGTTACGGTGCTCCTGACTTTGAGCGTGCTTTTCTTTTTGTTACAAATACAGATGCGCCGCGTACGACCTTTAATAATGGCTCGGGCACTTGGACTGATACGATGGCTGATTGCTCTACGGGTAATGAAGCTTCTTGCTTTACAGGGACAGAGAATACAAAAACCTTGGCATTACTCCAAGATGGTGGTTCGCCCCACCATGCAGCCCGCTATTGCTACAATCTAACTAAACATGGCCGTAATGATTGGTATTTGCCTTCTTTTCAAGAAATAAATTATGGTATTTACCCCAATAGAGCCTTAATCGCTAACCTTAAAACTAGCGGAACAAGCAACTATACGAGTTCTTCTGAATATGACACCCGTTACTACATATCTAAAGATTTTGGCTTAACGGATAATCAGGGATGGCTTGGTGAAAAACGAACATATCATTCCACGCGCGTAACACGCTGCGTCCGGCGCATAGGGTGCTTTAAACCCAGTGCCCCGACAACTACATTAGCCTACAATCAAACTGCGGATGCTTTTCAAGGCTGCACTGCATCTGGATGGGTGAAACTACATGAAGATGCTTCGGGATCGGGATGCGCTAATCCGGTTGCCGCCGCCGGTGAGTATGGTTACAACACTGCGGAAGATGTCTTTCAGGGCTGCACCACAAAAGGATGGGTAGCCTTTCATCGACAATAGGGCGCTATGAAATTATAATAAGGTCGTTCATCATGGTTTTTAAAATTGTAATATTCCCTCTTATTTTGCTGCTCTTTTTATCGGGCGGTATCTCTATGGCCACGGCACAAGAAATTGCAGTGTCACCAATTGTAAATGACGAGACAGGCATTGAAGAATTAGGCCTGTCCGATCTTGCTATTGAAACCGGTGAAACTGATATAGAGCTTGATACACAAAAATTCGCACCTATGGACGCACAAGTCCTTACTGAAGAAAAATCTGTATTTGAATTTCTCAATGAGCGTGCAAAATCCGATGGAGATAGCAGTTTTAGCCCTAGTAAATTTAGACAGGAGACCCAAAGTATTCCTTTGGGTAAAGGTATAAAGCCTGCAAAGCAAATAAAAATAGATCCGCAGATTGATAAGACGGTAAAAAAGACAAAGCAGTAATATTATTTTGGAAATTAGGCGCTGAAAGTGGAGCTTGTGTTTAAGGTGGTAAAGCTAATTACACACTTCTCATAAAAGACAAATGTTTAGTAATCCCATTTCCAATGAACGCCCGCGCCGGCCTGTGCATCTTGGCCGACTTCGCTTTCTAGGTTAATGCTTGGCGTAATCTCGACTTGGATTTTGGCAGTTCCGGATGCCTCCCCTGCCCCTTTTTCTAGCTCTAAATACACATCTTCGGCCAAATATTTTCCAACGCCGACAGAAGACGCCCCATCATCATCGGTGTTAACACTGATATCATCTAGACCTGTCACATCACGCAATTTGCCAAGTGGGTTAAAACCGCCGCCGCCTTTGCCTGAAAACCTGTCCAAGGTCTGTTTGAGCTGTATTGCTTGGAACGGCGTAATTTTCTCGAGATTTTTGCCAAATAGAATATGGGACATAATTTCATCTTCTGGCAATGAGGGAACAGAAGAGAGCTTTATTTGTGGGCTGCCAACTTCACCCGAAAGATTTACCGAAGCCAAAATATCGTCAGCATCCGTGGTCGCTACGATATCGAGATAAGGAGACGGCGGTGCGCTGCCCTGAAATCTTAAATAGGCGCGCTCTAAGGTAAAGCGCCGTCCGAATTCTTCATAACGTCCGCGTTTGGAACTCAAAGCGCCGTTTAATTGTGGATCATTCAAAGTGCCGCCGACATCAATTTGTCCGCCAAATTCTGCATCAAGGCCCCAGCCGCGCACAAATATGCGGTTATCGGCAATGATTTCTATATCCAGAGCCACAGCGCGCAATTGCTCTTTATCTTTATTGCCCTCGTCTTTTTCAACAATATTCAACGTAGGAATTTTGCTGCTAAAGCGTTCGGGGATGACGACGTCAAATTGCCCAAGGTTAACAGTTCCAGATAGCAGGTAATCCTCCGCCCGCCCTTGAAAATCAAGCTCTGCCGATATTGTGCCATCGGCCTTATCACTATCAAGGAGATGAAAATCGCTGAGCTGGAGATTGAGCTGTGTCATACTGGGCTCTATAATGCTTAGAACGCCATCTCCGCGCAGCTTGCCCTCTTGTCCGTCATTGGCGCTTAAGGAGGTTATTTTTATAGTGTCGAGGCTCAAACCTGCTTGTAAATTAATATCGTATAGCTCAACGCCATAGGCATTAAAGCTATATGTTCCATCGGAAAAAGCGGCAGTACCGGAAATATCGGGCTTTCCTAAGCTACCGGTTATTGTGCCATCAACATCAATATCGCCGCTCATGGAATGCCCTGCAGGTAAAAGAATGGGCGCGAGTTGCCCCGCCTGCGCCTTTAGCTTCAAGGCGCCGTCCAAAGGCGTGTTTTGAGTTAAATCAAAGGCAAAGGGCATAAGCGATATATTCAAAGGAAGATGAACAAAGCCATCAAGCGTCTCAATTGCTTTGCCCTGCCCGTTTAAATCGATGCGCATATTGCTGCTTTCGTATTTGGCTTTGGATGAAATTGTTATGCTTTCGTCCTTCAATACGTTTAAGGGCGTAAAATCAGCATCTGCCGTTATAATCGGCTGTGATAATGGTCCTGATATTTCGGCGTTAGCATCCAGTGAGAGTGTTTGAAGTTGTTCGGGTAAAGAAACTGGTAAGCTGGCGAGACTGAAATTTTTGGTGTTCAATTCAATTTTAAGAGTATCCATATTAATCTCGCCGCCCGCATGAAGGGTCGAGCCTTGCGAGGTTAGATCAAGATCAATGTCCTGCGCGCTTATTTGAGCGGATTTTATGCCTTTAAGCGTGGCCTTACCATCAAGCTTGAACG
>JBBKXC010000171.1:0-8350 GCA_037969275.1 Bdellovibrionales bacterium
TCGCTCAGTGAGAGCGCGGGCTCGCCGAAAAACTTATCCGCCCCCTGATCTTCAAGGCGCAGCAAAGCGCGCTGGATAGCGCCGACAGATTGCGTGGACACATTACCGTAAGTGGCCGATATTTCTGCGCGCTGGTCATTGACGCTATTAAGCAGCGCGCGCAAATCTTTAAGATCGAGCAGCAGCATTCCCTGCTCATCCGCAACGCGAAACACAATATTCAAAACGCCTTCTTGGGTATCGTTCAGCTCCAACATCCGCGCCAAAAGCAGTGGGCCAATCTCGGAAATGGTTGTACGCACGGGGTGACCTTGCTCGCCATAAACATCCCAAAATACGCATGGATATGCCTTGGCCTTAAACTCATCCCCAAAGCCAATATCACTGGCACGTTTGGTAAGGAAATCCTCTAGCGCGGAGGGGCAGCACATTCCCGATAAATCGCCCTTCACATCGGCCATAAAAACAGGCACGCCCGCATCGGAAAAACCCTCGGCCATCACTTGCAGCGTCACCGTTTTACCTGTTCCCGTTGCGCCTGCAATAAGCCCATGGCGATTACCCCATTTAAACGGCAAATATTGCGCCAGTGTTTCGCTACCAACGCTGCGCCCCAAATAAAGCGCATCGCTTTTTAAGTTCTTGTCCTGCTGCGGTTTTTCCTGCGCCATATTTAGTGTCCCTTATTTAAATTTGCCAAAGGCTTGCTCTATATCTGCAATGAGATCATCGGGGTCTTCCAAGCCTATTTGAAAACGAAGGCACATGCCCTCTTCTTCCCATTTAACGGCGCTGCGGCATTTAGACATATATTGCGGCTGCAGCAAGCTTTCATAACCGCCCCAAGAGCTCGCCACCGGAAAGAGCGTCAGCGCATCCACAAATCCATGCACGGCTTCTTTGCTGGCGGGTTTTAAAGTAATGCTGAAAACCCCGTTCGTGCCGGAAAAATCCCGTTTCCAAAATTCATGTCCGCGGTGGCCTTCCAGTGCTGGGAAAAATATTTTATCAATTTCCGGTCTATCCTTTATCCATTCAACAACCCGCGCGCAATTCTCGGCATTTTGCTTCAAGCGTAAGGTGAGAGTCCGCAAGCCCCGAAGCGCCAGCGCCATATCATCTTGCGACGCTGCCACGCCAAGATCAATAGCCGTAGTACGAAGCGACTTTAAGCGCGCTTCATTGGCACAAACAATAATGCCTAAATTAATATCACTATGGCCGCCAATATATTTGGTACAAGATTGTAAACTCATATCAACGCCGTGGCGAAGTGGCTGGAACAATATGCCTGCCGACCATGTGTTATCGATGATGGTGATAATATTTTTTGCCTTGGCCGCCCTTACCAGCGCCGGAACGTCCTGCACCTCAAAAGTGGCCGAGCCCGGGGATTCCATATATAGAAGCGCCGTATTCTCACGGATCTTTTCTTCAATCCCGCCGCCAATCATCGGGTCGTAATATTCTGTCTCGATATTCATACGCTCAAGAATGTTGGCACAAAAGCCGCGCACGTAAGGATAAACCGTATCGACAATCAATATATGATCACCGCTTTTCACAACGGATAAAATTGCGGTCGTAATGGCCGATAATCCGGTTTGCGTCGACACCGCGCCAACGCCGCCTTCAAGCTCTGCCATAGCGCCTTCAAAAGCATCACTCATCGGATTGCCAATGCGGCCATAGCGATATTTGTGGTCGGGATTTTCATACGCAGCAAGATTAGGATATGTAATGCTCGACGTTCTGGCCAAGGGCGGATTAACTATGCCGAAATAGCTATCGGGGTCACGGCCAGTATGAACAAGTTTAGTGTTCAGCTTGTGGTTCTTATTTGTCGTTTTTGATGATGTCAATTCTATACTCCCGATCATGTTGCAGCGCCGGAATTGCCTGACGCGCTTTAACAACGGCGTCCAAATCCAGCTCCGCGGTAATTATACCCGTTCCGTCTTTTTTCTCGGCCAGTATCTCCCCCCACGGGCCAATAATCAAGGAATGACCATAAGTTTTTCGTGCGCCCTCATGCGCGCCGCATTGCGCGGGCGCAATAATAAAGCATCCGCTCTCAATCGCGCGTGCGCGGAGCAGAACTTCCCAATGCGCGATGCCGGTCGGAACAGTAAATGCGGCGGGCACAGCCAAAACATGCGCGCCCTTCTTGGCCAAATCACGGTATAAATGCGAAAAGCGCATATCATAGCAAATGCTCATCCCGAGACCGTAGCCTTCGGGCATCTCAACGACACTGGTGGCCATACCGGGTCTGAAAACCTTGCTTTCGCGGTGGCTTTCTCCAGTGGGCAAATCAACATCATACATATGAATTTTATCGTAGCGCGCGCGGATATTCCCATTCGGGGCAATCAAAAAAGAGCGATTAACGATCTTTTCGCTCTCAATCTTGATACACATAGAGCCAATGAGAAGCGTAACCTTTAGCTCCTTAGCCAGCGCCGTAAAATAAGGCAAACCAGGATGCTCGTCCTCGGAAAGCATCTGGTCAATTTTTTCCGCGCGGTTGGAAATCACCTGATCTGTGACCTCGGGCGTAGCGATAAAGCTAGCGCCCTTCGCAGCCGCCTCACGTATAAAAGCGCCTGCTACATCCAGATTACCCTGAATATCGCTGCCGCTATCAAGCTGAACGCAGGCTACTTTGATTTTATTGCCCATGATTACGCCGCCAATAATGTATCCAGTTTGCCGTTATCATCCAGCGCGTGCAAATCATCGCAGCCGCCGATCAGCTTATCATTAATGAAAATCTGCGGAACACTGCGCGGGCCGCCTGTGCGCTCCACCATTTTAGCGCGCGCCGCTTCATCGCCCGTAATATCATATCCGGTATATTTTACGCCCTTGGATTCCAAAAGCCCCCGTGCCCGTTTGCAATATGGACATGTCGACCAGTAATACATTTCTACTTTTGCCATTTTAGTTGTTCCTTTCTCATTATCATCTATATTCATAGAAACTAAGCAGAAGAGCAATGGTTCACAATAAAATTATACAATGCGACATTCTAGTGAGCGGCGGCGGTATTGCCGGGCTGACCTTTGGCCTGTTAATGGCGGGCCTTGGCCTCAATGTGCATATCATCGACCCACTCGACCCGAATAAGCTGGACAGCATGAAACCATCAGGACGCACCGTGGCCTTGATGAACAGCTCGCTCAATGTCATCCGCGCCGCAGGGCTTGGCGATGTAGAGTCGCTCGGCGCGCCGCTAGAGGCCATGCGCATTATTGATAAAAGCAGCCCCACTAAGCCCGACGAGCCGCATGATTTTGAATCCTTTGATATTGGCCTTGATCAATTTGGCTATAACATCCCGAATCTGACGCTGCATGTCGCCCTTTTTAAACGCGCTCTGGCTCAAAAGAACCTCACGCTGCATTGCCCGCAAAAGCTCCAGAACTACACAGTCGAAAACGGTCATGTGCTGGCCGTCCTTTCGGACGATACCACCATTAAGGCTCCGCTGCTTGTCGGTGCGGATGGTCGTAAATCCTTAGTGCGCGAGATTGCCGGGATAAAGACCATTGAAAAACCCTACGGCCAATCGGCCATGACGTTCCTCATCAATCATTCTCATAGCCACAACAATACGGCTACCGAATTTCATTATTCATCAGGCCCTCTCGCGCTTGTGCCGCTATCGGGTAACCAATCCAGCGTTGTCTGGGTTGAAAAAACAGCGCGAGCCCAAGAGCTAAGCGCGCTAAGCCCTTCAGATTTCCAGCAAATATTTGCAGATAAAACGGGCGATATTCTTGGCGCATCCAATTTAGAAACGCCGCTCGAAAGCTGGCCGCTTTGCCTTATAAAAGCTAAGCGCCTGACTGCGCCGCATATCGCGCTCATCGCCGAAGCGGCGCATGTCATTTCCCCTATAACCGCCCAAGGGCTTAACCTTTCCTTGCGCGACGTTGCCGCGCTGGCCGAAGTTCTTGCGGATGGCGTTCGCTGCGGCCTTTCCCTTAGCGACCCTGCGCTGCTCAGAACCTACGAAAAACGCCGTAGCCTTGATCTGGCCACGCGCATTGGCGGCGTTGATGGCATGATGCGCCTCGTCAGTAACGATATAGCGCCCTTGAAAATTATGCGCCGCGCGGGCTTTAAGGCAATGGATAAAATTCTGCCCCTTAAACAATTCGCCATGCAGCACGGCCTAGCCCCCACCATCGACCAAGGCCGACTGGCGCAGGGCGGCGCGCTTTAAAAAAACAACACCGCACAAAGGTAAGCCTATGCAAATCGATATCATTCCCATCCTCAAGGATAACTATGCTTACCTGCTTCGTGGCGCAGATGGTAAAAACGCCGTCATCGACCCCGGTGAAGCCGCGCCCGTTATTGCGTATTTGCAGAGTAATGATCTCAAGCTTGATCTTATCATCAACACCCATCATCACGGCGATCATATTTCGGGTAATTCGAAATTGATTGATACATATAATTGCCAGCTCGCCGCGCCAAAAAAAGAAGCCGCCAAAATCGGCAAGCTTGATATCGAGCTTGAAGAAAAAAGCGTCTTTTCCTTCGGCGGCGAGAAGGCCAAAATCCTTGAAACACCGGGACATACGCTAGGCGGCATCTGTCTGTATTTCCCAACCAGCAAAGCCTGCTTTAGCGGTGATACGCTTTTCTCCATGGGCTGTGGCCGCCTCTTTGAAGGCACGCCCGCTATGATGTGGGAATCTTTGCAAAAGATCATGGCGCTTCCACCTGAGACGCGCATTTTTCCGGGGCATGAATACACGCTCGAAAATGCAAAATTCTGCCTGAGCATAGAGCCCGACAATGCCGATTTGAAAGAGCGTATGCGCGAAATTGATACGTTGCGCGCGAATAACCACCCCACCATTCCCGTCACTTTAGAAACCGAGAAAAAGACTAATGTTTTTCTGCGCGTGGAGGATGCTAAAAAATTTGCAGCGCTTAGAGCCCAAAAAGATAACTTTTAGTCTTTTGCTGCAATTGCGTTAAACGCCCGTTAACACTTTTGGGTGTAAGATTATCTTATGGAGCGATGCAAATCATCCACACTTTCATAGCTGAAAAAAACAGGTTCTTTAGGTCTAGAATGTTTAATAGAGGAATGACTTTTTAAGTCGTTGTGAAATCATAATTTTTTTGTTTTAGCGGGCGCAAATTTGTGTGAAGAACTCTTTTTCAGCTATGATTGTTTTAATCTTGGAAAACTTAAACTAAACAGGAGATGCCAATGGCCTCACATGCGCTTGAAGTAAATAGACCAAAAATGAAAGCTTTAAAAGACAAACACGCAGCGCTAGAGGATTTGATACATCAAGCCATGAAATCGCCCCCGGGAAGCGGAGCGGATTTTTATCTAAGGCAACTTAAAAAGCAAAAGCTCGCTTTAAAAGATTCAATCGAGCAGTTGGCCTAGCGCCAATCAGAGATTAAAAAAAGGCCGGATGATCCGGCCTTTTTGTTGTTCGTAGCTCATCGTCAGTGATTTGCATTAATAATAACGCCAATCACCAAAGCTCAATCTTAATCGTCGCTAGTGGAGCCCATGGTCTCGCCAAGGAAGTTCGAGAAGTCAAAGCCGCCCGTTCTTGTTGTTGGCGCGTTATCCTCATCGGATTGCTCCATTTTCTGTTGCTGGTCGGCCAAACGCTGCGCCTTCACGGCTTCAGGATCTTTACCTTGAGCACGCAAGCCTTTTTCAATAGCGGCTTCGAATTCGACATAGGTACAAAGACCAAGGTCAGCAGGGCTGCGCGGCTTGATCGTTGAGATATTCGGGTGTGTACGGTCGCGGACATTGTTGATCGTCGGCTTAGTTGTACCAACAAGCTTACAAATCTGGGCGTCCGAGATTTCCGGATTGAACTTCAGGATAAAGGAAATCGCATCAGGCTTATCACCGCGCTTGGATACGGGCGTATAACGCGGGCCTTTGGCGCGCAACTTAACCTGTGGAAGCTCGCTTCTTGAAGCTTTAAGCTTACCAGCCGGATCTTTTTCGCAGCGCTCAAGCTCTTCTTTGGTCAATTCATGATGTTCAACAGGGTTACGGCCCACAAGGCCGCGGCCTATCTCTTCATTGGCCAAAGCCTCGATCTCAATCTCTGTCAGATCAGTGAAATGCGCGATTTGAGAAAATGTAAGCACTGTATTCTCGATAAGCCATACAGCAGTAGCTTTTGGCATCAAGAGGCGGTTTGGTTGTTCTTTTTGGGCTATCGCCATTATTTTTAACTCCTATAAAAAATTCCACGGATAAGGGGTTCTTGACTTCCCCTTGGGTCAAAAGAAATTTCACTTCAAAATTTCGGGATTAGTGGTGTTATAGAGCAGGAAATTAAAAATTACCAGAAAAAATTGTGTTCATTGATTTTAAACCATTGGGCTTATATTCTAATAGAGTGATTTAATTTAGGTATAATATGATGTTTGACGATGATTTTACCCCCCGCAAGAAATTTACCGGCACCGAGCTCGGCCAAAAGCTTGATAATTTTTCGATATCAGAGCTTGAGGACTACATTAAAGCCCTACAAAGCGAGATAGAGCGTACCCAAGGTGACATCGAAAAGAAAAAATCGTCGCAGCTCGCGGCCTCCACTGCGTTTAAATCATAATAATACGCAAAAAACAGAAAGCCCCATTCATGCGCATAGAAGAAGATGTAAAGCTGGATTTTAAAGATGTACTGATCCGCCCGAAACGCTCCACTCTTTCCAGCCGTAAAGAGGTCGACATCTCCCGCAGCTACAAAATGCGCTGGAGCGGGCGCACGATTTCGGGCGTGCCCATCATTGCCGCCAATATGGACGGGGTCGGTACATTCGAGATGGCCAAAGCCTTCCTTAAAGACGGCAATGGCCTCAGCGTTGCCCTGCATAAACATTACAGCTTGAAAGACCTCACCAATTTCTTCGAGCGCTATGATGCCAGCGCCATTTGGTACAGCATCGGCCTTGCGCAAGATGATCGCGACAAGCTCAAAGCTTTCCTCAAAACCGATATCCATGAAAGCGGCAGAGGCATTCAAAAGCTCTGCATTGACGTGGCCAATGGCTATAGCGAAAATTTTGTCGATTACGTCAAGCGCGTGCGCGACATGACCCAAGACATCACCATCATGGCCGGCAATGTTGTTACGGGCGAGATGGTCGAAGAGCTTGTTTTGGCGGGCGTGGACATTGTTAAGGTCGGCATTGGCCCAGGCAGCGTTTGCACCACCCGCAAAATGACAGGCGTGGGCTATCCGCAGCTATCCGCAGTCATTGAATGCGCAGATGCGGCGCATGGCCTTGGTGGGCTAATCTGTTCGGATGGCGGCTGCACATCACCCGGAGATGTGTCCAAAGCCTTTGGTGGCGGTGCGGATTTTGTCATGCTGGGCGGAATGCTGGCTGGTCATGATGAATCCGAGCAAGAGATTGTTGAAGAAGACGGCAAGAAATTCCTGAAATTCTACGGCATGAGCAGCGAGACCGCCATGAACAAACATAAGGGCGGCGTTGCCGAATACCGCGCCAGCGAAGGCAAGACCGTAAAAATCCCCTACCGCGGCCCCGTCAGCAACGCGCTGCAAGATATTCTGGGCGGCGTGCGCTCGACCTGCACTTATGTCGGCGCAACCCGCCTTAAGGAGCTTTCCAAGCGCACAACCTTTATCCGCGTTACGCAGCAACTCAACACCATTTTCGGCAATGAGTAGCTATTAAACCTTGCATGCTAAGTGCCATGCGCGTTAGTGTGTATCTTCAAATTTTTAAGGAGCACGATAGATGTCCGAAGACATAAAAGAACGTTTACAAACCACCAGCGCTGAATGCCTGAAATGCTACGAAGCGTGGGACGGTAACGATAAGGACATCAAAGCGCGCGGCGCGCTTCAAGACGCCATCCATGAATTGCGTAAAGTTGCTTCTCGCCTCGAAATTACACTGGCGATTAGCGAGCGTGACCAGCTGACGCAAAAACCCCTTCCAATTCCTCCGCACAGAGATGCGCTTAAGCGCGGTGGTTCTCACGTGCGTGATGACTTTGAAGATGATGGTCAACAGCAGCACCAGACGCAAGTTGAGCGCAAGCCACAACGCCGCAGACCACAAGGCGGCGGAGCTGGCCCAAAGAAATCTGCACAAGGCGGCAACGGCAACGAGGCTTAATATCCTCGTTACTTCCTCCCTTTAAATAACACTCACAAGACATCCGAGAGATGCGTTTTTGCGCTGCCGGGTTTTAGAGGCTTTTGCTGACTTTCATGCGGCGCCCAGCCATGCATGAAGATCACTTCAAAGCTTGCCTTTATGCGCCCGCCTTCTTCAGCATGGCTATTTTGATAATGCGCTGCGGC
>JBBKXC010000172.1:0-2799 GCA_037969275.1 Bdellovibrionales bacterium
GCGCTCCCCCCTCGTCCCGGCTATTCATATGAATACACGCATGATTGTAACCTCCAAGGGCTGGTTTGGCGGCGGCGCGGATCTTAATCCTATGATCGAAGACAAAGACGATACAGCCGATTTTCATAGCGCGCTCAAGAATTGCTGCGATCGTCATGACCCCGAATATTATCCGAAATTCAAAAAATGGTGCGATGAATATTTCTTTATCCCGCACAGAAATATGGCGCGCGGCGTTGGCGGCATCTTCTATGATTACATTGACAACAATGACTGGGACGGCGATTTCGCCTTCACGCAAGATGTCGGACGCAGCTTTAACGAGATATACCCCGCCCTCGTTCGTAAATCCATGCACAAACCATGGACCGACGAGCAGCGCGAGATTCAACTGGTCAAGCGCGGCTATTACGCCGAATATAATCTGGTTTATGATCGCGGCACACAATTCGGGCTTAAAACTGGCGGAAATACAGAGGCGATCCTCATGTCCCTCCCGCCTGAAGCCAAATGGCCATAAATAAAATTAGAAAATGCGTATAAAAAACTTGCTTTTTCCTTCGGTGTTTCGTAAATAGAAGAAACAATAATAAAAAGAAAAGAGCAGGTTATGAGCAATTATAAATTTGAGCCGAACGCCCCTATATACAAAGACTTCGATCATAAGCCGCACGCGCATATATTTAACGTGGTCGCCGTAGATGTAGAAAACCGCGCTACATTGGTTAAAACCGGCCCTGAAGGCGTTGGCCTATCCGAGGGAATGAACTACGCCCTTGAGTTTTCGGGCGCAACTGGCGCTGTGCTTGGTAAAGAAGATGATACTATTGAGCTTTACTATGGCCACAGAACCTCCTCCCCAAACTTTTCCCCGAGCCGCGATTACTAATATCAAGCTTTGATATAACATCAGCACGAACGCATAGCCCCTATGCGTTTTTGTGCATTGCAAGAATCGTCCTCGGTTTGTATCCATATCGTGTTTAGAAACACCACACGGAGAACTGAAAAATGACGACAACACTACGAAGGACTAGATTGTCCAAACCCGCACTCACGCCTACATCAGACAACATGGCAAAAGCCTGCCTTGATGATCTTACCCCCCTCTTCGAAAACACCTCCATTGATAAAATTGATCACGCCCGCGCCGCGGCAGCGCTGAAACTTTATAGCCTCAAAGGCATCTTTGGAAGCTATAGAGAACATAGCGATGTTGATGACGCATTGCGCACAAAGGAAAAATTTTGCCCCCGTCAGGAGCGTCTTCGCGATATTTATTTTAAAGAAGCTTCACAGCCACTGTCTATCGGGGAGCAAAGAGCGCTTAATCAGGAACGCGAAGTTTTAGAATCGGAATTGGCGATGGGTTTGTAATCCAGCCCCCAATCACCTTAAAATGTTAGAAAAGGTCACTTCGGTGGCCTTTTTATATGAAAAACACCATAATATTGCAATGACATGGCAGCCCTGCGTTTTTTGCGCATTAAGAAACATGGTTAATTCATTAACTATTTGCGCTCAAAAGAGGCATAAATCTTAATTTCCCGTCTTTTCAAGCTTAATTTGTTAACACTTGTAATAAATGGCTGTTTTTAGCGCCTTTACAGGTAATTTTATTACAAAGAATTTCTGTTGTTTTTAAAAATGATGAGCGTATAACCCATCACTGTTAAGGACTTATCCACAATCACAATCATCACGGAGAAAATTGATGACACTGCAAGCAGTATTCACAGAAGCGCAAGTTTCAATGCCAAGAATTCACCCTATTACCCGCGCCAATGCGTTTGCCAATGCCGCCACACAGCTCAGCTATAAGCCAGGTTCGGCTTCTGAAGGGTATCTCGGTGAATATCAAATTACACTTTCAACTTTGCCCACCGATAAAAAAGAGCGTCGCCTTTGCGAACTTTACGCTGCAGAAGCTATCAGCGGCAGACTTTGCCCAGCTTCAATTATTGAGAAAGCCGAGCTTGAAGCCGAGTTTCGCACCATGGATTTTGGCTAGAACTTTAAAGGGACGATAAAAGGCTCTGCGCGCTTTCTTTAAAGCCGCCGGATATCCAGCGCTCCTCAAGCTGCGTGAGCTTTTTGCCAAGATCAGGGCCGGGTTTAATCCCGGCCTTTATCATGTCATTCCCGCTTATCGGCAAATCAGGAGCCTCCCAGTTTTGAATGGTTTTCAATGCCTCTGGCGCAAAGCCGTTCATAACACGGTCAATTGCTAGCTCGATTATCAAGGCTTGGGCGCTCATGGCACGGCCATATTTATATACCGCCACCTTGACGGCATGCTCGCTCGACAAATCGGGGAGCTTCAATATTTGGTTTATCGCCTGAACATCTTTTTGGAACACCTTGGGAAATAAAAGAAATTTCTGCATAGAGGCTATATTTTCCAGCGCCAATCCGGCAAATACGAATAAGCGCGGTGAGAAAGCCTGCAGTCCATAGCGTTTTTGGAAGGTGGTAAAATGCGTTAGCGTTTCAAGATCAGGCTCAAAATCAATAAATGCCGATAAAATATTGTTATCTTGCATTATACTCAGGATATTCACAGGGTTATCCACAGCAAGAATTTTAAAGAACTCCTGCGTGATACGCTCTTTCGATAGAACCTTAATCTTCGAAGCCGCTGCCTTGCAAAATTCGAGCGCTTTTTTATCGGGCTCATCGCCACCGTAAAGCGCATGAAAGCGGAAAAAACGTAATATGCGCAAATGATCTTCCTCAATGCGCGCCGCCGCCTCGCCGACAAAAACAACGCGCCGCGCCTCAAGGTCGGAAATACCTGTT
>JBBKXC010000173.1:0-5218 GCA_037969275.1 Bdellovibrionales bacterium
GCGCGCTCGGCAATAGCCACACCCTGCAAACCCACAGAAAGGCGCGCAATATTCATCATGGTGAACATATATTTTAGCCCGTCATGCTCCTTGCCTACGAGATAACCCGTAGCGCCGCCCGCATCCCCGAATTGCATGACACATGTCGGAGAGGCGTGAATACCGATCTTATGATCAAGACCAACGCATTTCACATCATTGCGGCTGCCATCCTCTAAAAACTTAGGCACGACAAAGAGTGAAATTCCTTTCACATCATCCGGCGCATCCGGCAATCTTGCCAGAACAAGATGGATAATATTGCCCGCAAGGTCATGCTCCCCATAGGTAATGAAAATTTTCTGCCCGGAAATTTTATAACTCCCGTCATCGCTGCGCTCTGCCTTAGCGCGGAGCAACCCGAGATCTGAGCCAGATTGCGGCTCTGTCAAATTCATCGTCCCCGTCCATTCGCCGCTAATCAGCTTGGGAAGGTACCTCGCCTTTAACTCATCCGAGCCATGCGCCAAAATAGCCTCAACCGTTCCTTGATTGAGCAAAGGACATAGACCAAAAGACATATTTGCGCCCTGCCACATTTCTTGTACGGGGAACGATACAGCCCAAGGCAAACCCTGCCCACCAAACTCCGGCTCGAAGGGCACAGCGTTCCATCCGCCCTCGCGGTATTGGTCATAGGCGTCCCTAAAACCGGGCGGCATTTTGACATCTCCGGCTTCATCGAGCTTCAATCCATGCTGATCTCCCACCCAGTTCAGCGGCGCCAAAACATCGCGCGCTAATTTGGCTGCCTCCTCAAGAACCGCTTCCAGCGTGGCCTTATCAACACTCTCGTTTTCAAAACCGAGTAAATCATTGAGTACGAACTGCATATCTTGGATGGGCGGGGCATAGTCGCTCATGAGGGGGGATCTCCTAAACTGGCACGGTTTTTGCTCTTAACAATTCTAAATAGCATAACGCATAACACCGATTTTAAAAATAGAAGAAACCATGACAAATCTACTTAATTCAGGGATGAACGCGGTAATGAAGGCCTTCTCAGGCCAAGCACCAACGCAGGTCATCGATGCAATACAAGGTGCCAGCGCCCGCACAGGCGTCGATTTTTCCTACCTCATGCAGCAAGCCAAAGTCGAGAGCAGCTTTAATCCGGAAGCTCAAGCCAAGACCAGCTCCGCGGGTGGCCTCTTCCAGTTTATCAAAAGCACATGGCTGGATATGGTTGATCGTCATGGTGAAAAATACGGCATCGATACAGAGTCCATGTCAAAAAAAGAGCTTCTAGACTTACGTTACGACCCTGAAATTGCGTCCAATATGGCCGCTGAGTTTGCCTCAGAGAATAAAAACTATCTGGATCGCAGCTGGGGTGGAGAAGTTGGCGCGACAGAGCTTTATATGGCGCATTTCTTGGGTGCTGGCGGCGCTTCGTCCTTTTTAAAGGCAAAAGATGCAGACCCCCTTCGCGTGGCCGCTGACATTTTCCCCAAAGCCGCAACCGCCAATCGTAATGTCTTTTATAATGCCAATGGCAGCGGCAAAACAGTCGCCGAAGTTTACGAAACCTTCGACAAAAAGTTCTCTACCCTCCCAACAGTTAGCAGCAGCGAGCCCGAAATGATGAAACTCCCTCCCCGCAAACCACGTACTGACTCCTCTCTTTATAACGAGAAATTCTATAATAATAACATCAACAACAATCCTCAAAGCGTGGTGCGCGTACGTAAAAGTAACCCGCTTCCCACCTATAACCTTGTCCAAAGCCCGGTAGAACTTATGATCCTGGCCGAAATGGACAGCCCCTTCCAGAACAGCCCTGGAAAAGAGGGTCGATCAAAACTCTTTTAATTCCCAGCCATATTGCCTAAACATAGTGCATGGCTGAGAACGATTTCATTACAGTTTTAAACGGCGCGGTTAAGCTGCGCCAAATTGAAGATGGCTTTAAAACATCTATAGATGCGGTTTTACTGGCCGCCGCCTGCCCAGCCATATCCGGCGAGCATATACTTGATCTTGGGTGCGGAGTAGGCACAGCGGGACTTTGCGCCGCCGCCCGCATTAACGATACGCACCTAACCGGACTCGATGTCCAGCGCGATCACATAGATTGCGCAACCGGCAATGCCGCTCTCAACAACATTTCGAAACGATGCGTATTTATTTGTGGCGATATACGCAGCTTTAAGGAAACCGGCTTTGACCACGTAATTTGTAACCCGCCATACGAAGAAGCGGGCGCCCATTCAAGATCCCCCTTGGATAAAAACGCCACTGCACGCGGCCATAATGAATCCTCATTGGAAGAATGGATAAAATGCGCTTTTTCATGCGTTAAATCCGGCGGTTCTTTAACGTTAATTCACAAAAGTGACCAGATACATAAGATCATATTGGCCTTAGGAAAAAGCTTTGGCGCGACAGAAATTATTCCGCTCTGGCCAAAGGAAGGCGCTCATGCAAAGCGCGTAATCGTGCGCACGATTAAACACCGCAAAACCGTTTCAAAATTGCACTCGGGATTAATTCTGCATAAGGAAGATGGTAGCTATACCGACGCGGCGCAGGCCATATTACGCGGCGGCGAGGCTCTGACCTAACTACATATTGTTTTCAAGCTGATCCAGTTTATTCTCGGCATGCTCTTTACCAAAGGCTGTAATTAAAGCCGCCGGCCATGCAGGAGACCCAATAATTTTGCTCTCAAGATATGTGTGTATCGACTTTGCGAGCTTATCGCTTTGCTCACTGCTCAGAGATTTCGTGAGATCGGCAATATCGTTTCGTATCGTGGAGACGCTTGTTATATCAACGGCTACACCGCCAACTGTACTGGCGACACCATCTGCTGCAAAAGCATACAGAAATTTATTAAAGTGGGAGTTTTCTTCAGTCCCCAAAAAGGCATAAACACCCGCTGAAGCTCCGCCAGCAAGCGCAGGGCGCAAAAGACTCGGCGCAAAATCATCATATCTTTTGGCGACATTGTTAATTATATTGCGTTCTATGTCCGGATTTTTTTCACTCAAATATTCCTCAAGCCCTCTGAGGCGCTCATATTGATCCGGCTGCATGGTTATATCGAACACTTGCGTTGAGAGCGCTGTAGCGCTCGCAAATATTCCACCAGTCAAAAATTGTCTGCGATCGAGTAATGACATTTTATATCCTATTTTTTATGATAATCAGCTTATAAAGTATTATGTGAAAAAATCAAGGGGATCTTTCCCACGGGCCATTTGGCGGCACAGCCAATGGAACGGTTTTTAAAGGAGGCATTTTCTTGGCATCTATTTGCGCCTCTATACCTTCGATGAATTTTGTCAGAGCCATCGTGGCCGCCGTATTTACCTGAATTAAGGGCTGGAGGCTGTTAATGCGATGCTCGGTAAAATCATATAAAGCCACAGAAACTGTAAGCGCGTCCAATTCATCAAGCGCATATTCCCGCTTTAACAAATCAATATGCCCCTCGCTGGTCATGTAGTCTCTTATTGGCCATCCAAATACTCCATATCCCATCGCTGCATTCGCCATAAAAGGAACTGCATAGATTTGCAATTCCTTATCTTCACGCGCTTGTTTAATATAAGGATTGGTCATCAAAATATAAGTCATAAACCCGCTGGCGGCGTTAATACCAAGTCCCGCAATATCGGGGCTATTTTTATAGTCCTGCGCTAAGCGAGCGAGTTTATCATCGTCCAGCCATGGTATAGATATCTTTAAAATGTCACGAAGTTCGGAAGGTTTCTTGTCATTACTAAGCACTGCCTCTACGACTTTGAAGGAGCCAAAACCCGCTGCGCCCCACGCTGCGGCGGCTCCGCCCAGCATTAATCGGCGCCTGGACGGCAATAACGGCTCTCTGGCCTCGGGTTCATACGCATCGAGATAGGCCTCAACCTTACGAGCAAACGCAGATTTTAACCCTGACACAATTTCTTTTGCTGGTCTCATTGGGTGATATTATAGCAAATAAACCCAAGGCGCATCAAAAAAATCAAGCCGCTTTCTTAAGCGCCGCTGCGCCCGCTCTCATTTTAGCGCTTAGATACTCGGACACCTTATCCATAGAAATACGCTCTTGCGCCATCGTATTACGGTCACGCACGGTCACAGTGTTATCGGTCAGCGTGTCATTGTCGATCGTAAAGCAATAAGGCGTGCCGATCTCGTCCTGACGCGCATAGCGTTTACCGATATTTTGCTTAATATCCAGATCAACCGCGAATGACTCACGTAGCTCAAGATAAAGCTTCGTTGCTGGCTCTGCATGCTCGGGCTTGGCCGTCAAAGGCAAAATGGCCGCCTTTTTGGGCGCCATTTCCGGCGTGAAATTCATATAAACACCAGAAGGGCGATTTGCATCCAGCGTATAGGCTTCGGATATAAGCGCCAGAACGCCGCGCGTGAGCCCGCTCGATGGCTCGATCACATGCGGCAAGAAGCGCTCATTGGTCACCTGATCAAGATATTCCAACTTTTGGCCTGAGAATTCCTGATGCTGCGTTAAGTCGAAATTACCGCGGTGGGCAATGCCTTCCAACTCGTCAAAGCCTTCGCCGCTAAACGGGAACTGATATTCAAAATCAATTGTCCGCGCAGAATAATGCGCAAGGTCGGCCTTGGGCGTATCAAAGAAATGCAGTTTATTGAGCGGAATGCCCACGCTTTGCCAAAAGGCTTTACGCGTCTCCACCCAAAAATCAAACCACATCGGCACGTCTTTTTCATGACAAAACCATTCCAGCTCCATTTGCTCGAATTCACGGCTGCGGAAAATGAAATTACGCGGCGTGACTTCGTTGCGGAAAGCCTTTCCGATCTGCGCAATACCAAAAGGCGGCTTCACGCGGGAGCTATCAATCACATTTTTGAAATTTAAGAAAATCCCGGCGCAGGTTTCAGGGCGCAAATAGACCTTGTTGTCCTCACCAGCGGCAGCGCCGGCATAAGAATGGAACATCATGTTGAATTGGCGCGGCTCGGTGAGCGTTCCAGCTTCTTTTACATCGGGGCCAATAACATTTTCTATCTGGTCTGTGTGCAATTTATCAAAGGTGGTCGCTTCAAAATTGCCGATTGATTTGCCGCCGGAGAGCTTTTTCAAGCGCTTTTCGGTTTCAGCCTCGTCACTATCGCGGTCAAAGGCAATGTAATGACCCTCACCATCTTTGGGCATATAAACAACAATATGGTCAGCGCGGTAACG
>JBBKXC010000174.1:0-16930 GCA_037969275.1 Bdellovibrionales bacterium
GCCAGAAAAAACAGTAAAAGCCTTACTTCTCCCCGCAAAGCCTCCGGCACCATTTTGGTGATCCAGTTTTCTTCATCCGCGACGCCCCCAAGCGCTGTATTAGTGATGGGCAATATTAGGGAAATTGAAAATGCCGATAACACGGCATCCGTAAAGATGATGGCCAGCAAAAGAACCAGCTTTGCCCGAAGCGCTCGACAATGTTTCCAAATTTGAATAAGCATAGGCCTCTTATAGCATAGCCTGAAAATTTTTCATGACATTTTGTAAGGCAAAATCGTCTGGAAGGCGTGAAATAATCGGAAGCTTGGAAGGATTGGGACTCACTGATTGCATCATCTCGATAAACTCATCCATATGCTTAGCAACCAGCACATCGTCTCCCGCTGCAAGCTCTTCTATATCAACGATCCCACCGGCATCAATGTGACCGATAACTTTTGTTCCGCAGGCCAGCGCTTCCAAAACAACATTGGGCATACCTTCCCAGCGTGAGGGCAGCAAAAGGCAATCAGCTTCGGCGATATGCGGCCACGGTGTATTCTGGTAGCCGCTTAAATGCACACGCTCACTCAGGTTACAAGCACGGATAAGCTCACTAAGTTTTTTTGTCTCGGCGCCTTTGCCAATAATTTCCAATTGCCAATCAAAATTTTCAAGCTGAAACCCCTCAAGCGCACTAATAAGGCGGTCATAGCCCTTTTCAAACCCCAAGCGCCCGACACAGACAAATTTCACTGTTTTCTCGCGGTTCGGTGTTTTTTCCAAATCGGCAATCGTGCTGTGTAATCTGCGCACATTTACAGGATTAAGCAATAAGCGGTGATTATCAGTATTAATATTTAGATCACGCTCGAACTCATTTGTGATTGTTTGCGCCGGAATGATCACGACATCGGCGCGCGGATAAAGAAATTTATAAACAATTGTGCTGACCTTGCCCTTGAGGCCATATTCATTAATGAGCGCGCTCGGCAGCGAGGATTCACGTATGATAAATCTAGTTTTGGGGAAGAATGGCTTAAGCAGCAATAACCCGGCATTCGTATGGATCATCGTCGTCATCACAGTATCGGGCTTTAGTTCTTTCAGCTTTTTATAAAGGCCGATAAGACTCGACGATACGCGCTTTTTATGTAGGGAATGAATGGGAATATCTTGATCAATCCAGTGCTTGATCGTCCCCTCTCCGCTCAGGGAAATAAATTCAATATCGTATTCTTCGCGCGGAAGGTTATTCATAAGCGTGATTAGAACACGCTCCGCCCCACCGGGGTAAAGCCGGGGCAATACAAAAACAATTTTTTTTCTGTGGGGCGATTTATCCATAAACGGGCCAAGCCAACGCGGCTACTACTGGGTTGCAAATTATAAATATTTATACTGCACTGTATCAGGGAAAACCTGATCATGCCAGATATGCTTCATATCATATATTAGTGGCTTCAACCCTTTACCTGACTTAAGAAAACGCTGAACAGTCGCGGCGTTCATATCTTTATATATACTATGCGGCACCATCAGGGCAATACAGTCATAGGTTTTATTTTTAGGCATAGAGGTCGACAACTCCATTCCGTAATGGGCAAGAACCTCATCCTCCATAGCGTGCGGGTCATGGATATCGACACGATGGCCGAGCGCGCGCAGCTTTTTCACAACATCTACAACTTTTGTATTCCTGATATCGTTGATATTTTCCTTAAATGTAAAGCCAAGGATCAAGATATCGGCTTTTTTATCAGCACTTGCTTTAGAATCCGTTAGAAACCCATGAATTTGCCCAGCGACGTAATCGCCCATCCCGTCATTAATCTTGCGGCCCGCCAGAATAACTTCCGGCTGGTGCCCGACATCAATAGCGCTTTTAGCCAGATAATATGGGTCAACGCCAATACAGTGACCGCCGACAAGGCCAGGCTTAAAGGGGAGGAAATTCCATTTGGTTGAAGCCGCCTCTATAACATCATGCGCACTCAAACCATGTTTATTCAGCAACATCGTAATTTCATTGATAAAGGCAATATTAATATCGCGCTGCGCATTCTCAATCGCCTTGGAAGCCTCGGCTGTTCTTATGTTTTTGGCTTTATAGATATTGCCGCCGTTCATCTGGCCATAAAGCTCCACCAGAAGATCGGCCACTTCATCATTTTGTCCAGCCACAACCTTGGTGATATTTTCAACTGTATGCACAAGGTCGCCCGGATTAATGCGCTCCGGCGAATAGCCAAGGAAAAAATGCTTGCCGCATTTAAGGCCGCTTGCTTTTTCTAGGATGGGGCCGCAAATATCCTCGGTTACGCCCGGATACACTGTGCTTTCATAGCAAATGATATCGCCTTTTTTGATTACAGCGCCAAGCGCTTCTGTTGCCTTCTCGACAACACTAAGGTCAGGGTCATTCTTATCATCAATAGGCGTCGGCACAGTTACGATATAGATATCGGCGATCTCAATATCCTTGATAGAATCGGTGAATTTACACGTCGTTGCACGCAGGATATTCTGGCGAATCTCGCGGTTGGAATCCCAACCATCATTCAGCCCTTCTACGCGCTTTTTATTAACGTCATAGCCGATAACAGGCCCATACTTCGCCAAAGCCACAGCCAGCGGCATCCCGACATAGCCAAGCCCTATAACGGCGATTGTTTTGTCTTTTAGATTAAAATTCATGCTTTTGTCTTAATAGAGATGGCCTCAAGGTTCAACAATTATTCCTATTTTGCGTGAAATTTCAAGAACCAGCTTTGCGCCATCAATATTGTCCAGAGCTTATAATGGTTATCAACGCGCCCCTTGAGGAATTCGCGCCAAAGCCTGATATTTTTCTCAGTGTCGTAAAGCCCGGTCTCGGTATGCAGCAATTCCTCCGCCCATCCCTTAAGCGGTCCTTTAAGCCATTGGCCAATTGGCGGGGTAAAACCTTGCTTCGGGCGATCAACAAGTTCTTGCGGTACATATTTGCAGAGAAGGTCATAAAGCGGCCTCTTACCGCGCCCACCCTGCCCGAAAACCTTATCCTCTATTGGAAGGCGCCACGCTGCTTCGATCACACGGCGATCCAAAAGCGGGCTACGCACCTCTAAAGATGAGAACATTGAGGCGCGATCAACCTTAACAAGCACGTCGCCAGGAAGATAAAAATGCGTATCAAGCAACATCATGCGCTCTAAATCATTTAAATCACTGTTTGAGAGCGGATAACCACTCCATAACGGCAAATCAGCGGCCAAATCCACGCTTAAGGTCTTCAAGGCCGCCTCATCTATGGTTTTAGCGCCCAAAAGATGCGCAATACTGTGCATACGCTTACCATTAAGGCGTAAAGCGTTATACGTGCCTTGTGAGGGCATAAGAAGCGCCTTAATAAGGACGCCGCGCAGATTAACAGGCAGTCCGCTTGTTTTGTCCCATAGCTTTTTCAGCATGAAATAGCGCTTGTAACCGCAAAAAACTTCATCACCGCCATCTCCGCTCAAAGCCACTACCGTATCTTTGCGCGCTTCACGGCATAAAAGGGCAGTCGGAATTTGGGAATAATCGGCAAAGGGCTCGTCGTAAATTTGCGGCAAATCCGGCACGATATCGCGCGCCTGCGTCTCGCTCACCATATAAGTTTTATGGTCCGTCCCGAGATGCGCCGCGACTTTCTCTGCATGAATAGATTCATCAAACGCCCCACTCTCAAAGCCAATCGAATAGGTTTTCACCTTCGCCGAGCTTTGCGCTTGCATGAGCGCCGTGACAAGGCTGGAATCAATGCCTCCCGATAAAAATGCGCCGAGCGGTACATCAGAAACCATCCGCTCCGCCACGGCGCGCTTTAATAAATCTTCGAGCGGCAGGTCATCTGCGCGCTGCGCGGCCTTTTCGATATGCCAATAGCGCGCAGGCTTGAATTCCTGACGCACCAGATCATCTTCAGTCAAAACAGCTATATGCGCTGGCGGGAGCTTATAAACCCCCTCATAAATACTCAAAGGCTCGGGCACAAAGCCAAAGGCATTGTAGAGATCAAAGGCTTTTTGATTGACCTTAAGCCCCTCACCAAAACCTTGAAAAGCTTTCAATTCAGAAGCAAAAACAAAGATCCCGCCGACAAAGCCCGCATAAAGCGGCTTCTTGCCTAGTGGATCGCGCATTAGCGTTAAGCTGCGCTCCTCCTTGTCCCAAAGCGCGATAGCAAACATACCGCACGCGGCCTTGAGCGTCTTTTCAATGCCAAGCGCCGCAAAGCATTCGAGTAAAACCTCGCTATCACTATGACCGCGCGGCTCAAAGACGGCACCGCTTGCCTCTAACGACTTGCGAAGCTCAGGAAAATTATAAATTTCGCCATTATAAACCATAACATAGCGGCCATTATGGCTGTTCATCGGCTGCGAACCTGCAGGGGAAAGGTCGAGAATAGAAAGACGGCGATGCCCGAGATAGATACCGCTCTTCGCATCAAACCACTGCGCGCCAGCATCGGGGCCACGGTGCCTTAAGGCGTCACACATAAAGCGCAGCGTTGTACCCGCTTCTTTGGGGGTAAATCTGTGGGAGGTATCAATAAATCCGGCAATGCCGCACATGGTTTTACGCCACTTTATAGTAGTCTTTAAACCACTGAACGAATTTCGGCACGCCCTCATTGATCGTCGTTTTTGGCTTAAAGCCAGTCAATCGCGTCGTTTCTTCGACGTCGGCAAAAGTTTCAGCGATATCACCCGCCTGCATCGGTAAAAATTCAATTTCTGCCTTTTTACCAAGCTGCTCTTCGATAATATGGATGAAATCCATCAGCTTTTCGCTGCGGGTATTGCCTATATTTAAAACGCGGCTCGGCGCTTTACCTTCGCCTTTAGGCGGAGGATTATCAAGCGCAGCTAGTACACCAGAGATAATATCGTCGATATAGGTGAAATCACGCTTCATATTGCCATTATTGAACACAGGAAGCTTGCGCCCCTCAACAATCGCTTTGGTAAAGATAAATAGTGCCATATCAGGGCGCCCCCAAGGGCCGTAAACGGTAAAGAAGCGCATACCGGTTTGCGGCATATTATAAAGATGAGCATAGCTATGGCTCATCAGCTCGTCTGAACGCTTGGTCGCGGCGTAAAGAGAAATAGGCTGATCGACATTATCATTCACGCTATAAGGTAACTTTTCATTCCCGCCATAAACCGAAGAAGAGCTGGCATATACCAAATGCTCGAAATCCTTGGTATGGCGGCACATTTCGAGCACCGTTAAATGACCCATACAATTGCTTGTAATATAGGCATATGGGTTTTCTATAGAATAGCGCACACCCGCTTGCGCCGCCAAATGAACAACCTTGGTGAATGGCCCTTGGGATTCCCAGATTTTTTCCATCTGCGCTTTATCGGAAATCTCGGCCTTTATAAAGGTAAAGCCTTCGAATTTCTCCAAAACCTTAATGCGGTCTTGCTTAAGGGTAACATCATAATAATCATTGAGATTATCAATTCCGACAACTGTTTTGCCGTTTTCAAGCAATTTTAAAGATGTATGAAAACCGATAAAGCCTGCGGCTCCGGTAACTAGAATTGCGCTATCACTCATGAAATGTCCAATTTACGATTTAACTATTGAAAGCAGGTTATAACAGCCTTGAACGCGCTTCTCAATTCCTAATCAATGAAAATCAAGCTGCGCACTCGTAATTACTAAACCCAAATTTCTAGGGTGCAGTGAAACATTCGCCAAAACTGGCAAAAACACGTTCTGCGCTCAGCTGTTCATCGCCAAGACGGCGGTTTCCGCTACGGAAATTAGCATTGTGCTGATATGCACCGTCATTGACTGATATCTCCATGAGAGTTCTTGGGCCACGGTGCGGACGCTCAGCGCTGAAATCGTCCATATTTACGCGTCTTGCCAGAGCAAATTCAGAGGATAAGCGGTCGTCATTTGCAACAGCCTGCCTCATTTCGCCCATTGTGAATAAGCGCATATCGCCACCCTCATTTTGTGTCAAAAGCACTGTTGTTCTTTCGGTCTGACATGCTTCAAGAGCATAAGCCCCCTTGCCGGGCTCAACGATACCGCCGCGCTCCGTCATTGTCATTGTGCATTGTAGCGCGCCTTCAACCATATAGGATTTATCGCAAATCACCGATTTGATATACAGGCCGTCTGCCGCCGCATCTTGAAACATGACGGCCGCATTACCCAGCTGAGTTTGACGCTCCGCCTCAAACACACTATCTTCCGCCGTCAAAAGCGTGTCCATCGCGCTAATGTCGTCTGCATGAGTATAGGAAACAAAGCGCTTCCCTCTATGCTGCGCTGCTTGGGCTAGATCCGGAAAGAGCTCTTGCAGTTGAGTTGCATAATCAGCATCAACATCTATGCTTTGCTGGGGCTCTAACGTCGCCGCAATGCCCACGCCAACCAAACCTATAACCGCCGTTGCGCATAAATTAAATTTTGTTCTCCGGTTCATAATCGTGCCTTCTTCGTTATATAAGGTGTTTTTTATGACATTTTTCAACTAAGCAAGTCAATCTTTTTTCATAAAAACATTGACCACAACATTAATATATGATTGAAAACCACTATGGATAATAAAGATGACAAGCTCATCCAAAAGCACTCGCCCTTGCCAGATGACGCCCCCAATTGGGCGGAGCGCCTATACGACAAGGCACCAGACCTAACAACCCCCTCGGGGGAAGCAGCCAAAAACCTGCTCGCATACGGCGCGGCCTCCCTAATTTTAGGGTGGAGAGCTTTGTTTGGAATATTCGATGTCGGCGTTGATATTTTCATACGAAAGCCTGTCCGCGCTATTAACAACACCTTTCCCAAAACGACGGGCGCAATTAAGCACGGCTACAACACCTATAACAACCAATTCAAAAAAATACCGTTCCCGTACACAGCGCCCGTATTAGCTGGAGCGACAGCAATGCTGGGCTATTCAACTTATGAAGGCACCATTCATTTAATGCATCTATTCAATGATCACGCCATCAGTTCCGAGCCAATAAAAGATCCCGTGCCATTGCAAGAACAAATCTTCTTTTTCGCATTGCCCAAAATTGCAAAGGTGGCGCTATACAAACCCACAATTATTACATTTAAGGCCACAAGGGACGGATTTTTCGATAGTGGCCTATACAATAATGCCCTCAAGCCCACCTATATGATGACAATTGCCCCGATTATAAGCAAAACGAGCGAATATCTTAGTAACGCGGATAATTGGATCGGCCGCCGCGCCCCACTCATCCACAGCGCAAAAGAAAGAATTTTTGCGAAAGGAAATGGTGAGTTCAAAAACAGAGCGCGGCGCATCGCCGATAACGTTGTCGCGCCGCAGACATATTATAACCTTATGGATCAGGCTTTTCCTTTTGACGAAACCGCAGATAGCCGTTTAAAACTACTCTCCCCCCTGAGTAAGCATTGGCCAAATATGCATGAAAACGGATTTACAATCGCAGCGCTGAACGCGCAAGGCAACATAACGCATGACGAGCCACCTCCATCCCCCCAATAGAATCGCCCCCAAAAAGGCACCCATTTAAAAACAATATTAAATACAATCAAAAAGAAGCTGTTTTTTTACCTTATTCACTGTATAATGAATTAAGTAGTTCTTTCGTTCACCCTCATCTTCTTCAGAGGCGTAATGCTCCACAAAACTTTAATTTCATTGGCTTTCGCCATGCTCGGTGCTTTTGTACTTCTTGCCTTTTTGCCGGGGCTAGCGAATGCGCAGCTGGATGAAAATGCCGCAAATGTGGCCGCGCCCCAAACCTCCACACTCGACATTCCGGTTAAAACCGCCGCAGATGACGCCGTATTTGATAATGACGAGATCACAGATCCCCCGCTACGTTTAACGCAAGATAAATCCGCGATCGTTTCACTAAACGGCTCCGCTGGCAGCATTATTGTCGGCAACCCTGCGCATTTAAATATTCTGGCCGACAGCGCCAACCGTTTAATTGTTGTGCCGCGCGCTCCAGGCGCCTCGTTTTTTACAGTGCTTGATAAGGACGGAAAACTACTGATGCAGCGCCACGTTATCGTTGGCAGCCCTAAAGAAAAATACATCCGTATCCGCCGCGTATGCCCTGCCGGAAATCCGGGATGCCAAAATACCAGTACATATTACTGTCCGGATATGTGCCACTCCATCATGAATACAAGCGATGCCGGCGAAAGCTCAGGCTCACTCGCGATTGAATCTAGCGGCGGCGGAGTAGGCTCTGGTCAAAATAGAGCAGAACCCGAAGCGCAAGCCCCCCTTACGCCTGAAGAAACGGACATCAGTTCAGAAAATCAGTAGTTGAAACAAACCTCTTATCCCCATAAGATCGAAACCATGACAAAAAAATCTTTGAAAAACATCCTCCTCATCAGCGTTGCAGCTGCCAGCATTACCGCTTGCCAGACAACAAACTCCGACCAAGCATCCCTTGATCGCAGCTCTAAAATAGACAATGTGATGGAGCGCATGGCGCACTCTGCCTCGCAGGGAGGGCACACAGAACAAAGCCTCACAATCATGGAGAGCCGCTATAAAAGAAACCCGCAAGATGAGGGCGCTGCCCTTGAATACGCGCGGGCTCTTCGTGAACTGCAGTATCTAAACCGTGCCTCTATCGTGGCCGCTCCTTTTGCGCGCGACCCAGAAGGCTCTCTAGCGTCTAAAAATGAATTTACAGCCATTCAGCTTGCCCTTGGTAACTCAGTCGTGGCAGAAGATTTTGCCAAGCAGGTTATAATTAAAGACCCACAAAACTATCAGGCATTCCAATATCTCGGCATAGCCCTTGATGCACAAGGTATGTATGAGGAAGGCGAGCGCGCCTATCGCAAAGGTTTAGAATATTGGGAAGGCGATCCAACGCCGATCATGAATAATCTCGCGCTTAATCTTGCTACGCAAAACTATGTCGATGAAGCCGTCGCCATATTGCAAAAAGCGCAATCCATAGCGCCCGGCCGCACAGAAATCGAGCGCAATTTGCGCATTGTAACTGCCCTGCAAGAGACGGCGCATTGGTCGAAGAAGAAGACTTCACCGGACGCAGACTCAACTCCTGCTACGCCTAAGAAAAAGCCGCAGAGCTAAAATTATTTCCTCAATATAAAGTTACATGATTGCGTTTTATATTAAACGCGCAATGGTCTATTTTTATCCGCCGCCCACACCTGCGGCGCTGGCCTGTATGCCCGCTGGGCCAAGAATAACGATAAAAAGCGCTGGTAAGAAAAACAAAATCATCGGGACAGTGAGCTTAGGCGGCAATGAGGCAGCCTTTTGTTCGGCGGCAGCCATACGCATCTCGCGCAGCTCGTCCGACATAACCCGCATCGCTTGTGACACAGACGTACCATATTGCTCGGCTTGAATGAGCGTCGTCGCAAAACTTTTAGCAGCGCCACTACCGACCCTACGCGCAAAATCCTGCAAGGCCTTACGGCGATCATTCAGCATGGCCATTTCAGCGCTCAAGATACCAAGCTCCTCCGCTAACACGGCTGAGTGTTCAGCAATTTCAGCAGCAACGCGATCGATAGTTTGCTCAAGACCAATACCGCCCTGTACACAAATCAACATCATATCCAGAGAGTCAGGAAAGGCGAGGCCGATTTCTTGCTGGCGCTTTTGTATCTGGTTCTTAATTAGAATATCGGGCAGCTTAAAACCAAAGCCAACAGCCCCTAAAAATACAAACAGCTTTACGAAACTGCTGAGCTCTTTTTCGCCGCTTTCCATGCCGTGAACAATCATGGCCGCCATAGTAAACAAAAAGATAGGCGCAACAATTTTTGCCACCATGAACTTAAAGGGCGCTCTTGGATTGCGGTATCCGGCCTGCATCATTTTATCGCGAACTTTTTCACCCATTTGACCTGTCAGTTGCTGCACGCGAAACATCATCGCCATATTTTGCTGCGCCGAGGGTGCGTCCGATATTTTCTTTTTATTCAAAGAGCCATCGCGCGTCGCCTCGAAAAGATCCTTCCGGCGCTTTTCAATCACAGAGCGGTAGCGCTCCTTCTTCTCTGTTTTATTTAGAAAAGGAAGAGCAAATGCTGCAAATGATCCAGCAGCAACAAAGGCTGCTATTAGGGTTATAAGGGTTTCATTCATTTTTTACACGCCTCCCCATTCTACACTTTAAAATTAATCATTAATTTCATTACAAAAATACCAACGCACATCCACACAACAGCGCCAGTCAGCAAAACTTTACCAAATGAATCCGTGAACAAAATTTCGATATATGTCGGGTTCACAAACCAAAGACCAAGCGTCACCACACATGGCAGTGCGCCAATAATCGAAGCTGATGCAACAGCTTCAGAAGAAAGCGCCTTGATCTTTCTTTTCAAACGGAAACGTGAACGAATTACGCCAGCAAGATTCATCAATACCTCAGATAGGCTTGAGCCCGTTTGCGCTTGGATGGAAAGACCTGTTGCAAACATCTGCATTTCGGTAAGCGGCATGCGGCGCGTCGCTTCTTGCGCCGCCTCATGCAAAGGCACGCCAATCTTTTGCTTATCGTAGACGCGCATCATTTCTTCGCCTACAGGGCCTTCAAATTCGCGCGCAATCATAGCGATAGCTTCAGACACAGGCATACCGGCCTTAAGCAATCGCACCATCGCCTCAAGCGCATCGGGGAATTCCTGAAGAAAATTCTTTTGACGCTTGAGTGTAATGTGGCGCAGTACAAATCTCGGAAATCCGAATAACCCCGTAATGCAGAGCATCACCATCATAAACAACGTCACATTCATCAATTTGGCTGCCAGAAAAAATACGGCAAAAGATATGATGGAGAATATCCAGTATTGCTTGACCGAGGCACTAAGCCCAGCTTGCTCCATGAGCAAAGCAATCGTGCGCTTTTTCTTTTTCTTGTTTTCGGCGTCTAATTCGTCTTTAGAGTCTTTGAGCTTTTTTGCTATCTGCTCACGGCGCTTGCCCTGCTCGTCTTTTTCATGATCGCGCGCATTTTTAGTGCTTTTACCGCCCGTAACAATGGCCAGCGCCCGCTGCTTTTTTGCCTTGTCCTGATTATTGAGAACAAGCGCCGTTATCGTGGCCAGAACCACAATTATAGTTACAGTAATAATAAGTATAAGCGGGTCCATTACCCATACGCCTCTTCCATGGCATCAATAACAAGGCGATCAACATTAAACTGGCGCGCCTTATCGAAGAACTTAGGACGAAGCCCAGTTGATTTATGGCGCGTAATGAGCTTGCCATTATCATCCTCACCTTCGATCTCCAGAACGAAAAGGTCTTGCATAGTAACGACCTCACCTTCCATGCCTGTTATCTCGGTTACATGCGTTGTTTTACGTGTACCATCACGTAAGCGCTGCACCTGAATAATACATTGCACTGCGCCTGCGATCTGTTCGCGCACGGCTTTTTGCGGCAAATTAAGACCGCCCATCGCTATCATATTTTCCATACGAGATAATGCTTCGCGGGGATTATTCGCATGAACCGTTCCCATTGAGCCATCGTGACCTGTATTCATGGCTTGAAGCAAATCGAAGGCTTCGGGGCCACGCACCTCACCTACAATAATACGCTCCGGCCGCATACGCAGACAGTTTTTAACAAGGTCGCGCATCGTCACTTCACCGACACCCTCAAGGTTAGGTGGGCGCGTCTCTAAACGCACAACATGTGGCTGTTGCAATTGAAGCTCGCACGCATCTTCGCAGGTAATAATCCGCTCACCGGGCTCAATATAGCGCGTCAAACAATTGAGCATTGTTGTTTTACCAGAACCCGTACCGCCGGAAACAAGAACATTCACGCGGCTCCTGCCAATCGCCATAATGAGCTTCGCGCATGAAGGTGTCATCGAACCAAAATCAACGAGTTTATCCAGCGTCAATTTATCTTTACTGAACTTACGAATAGTCATGCAAGCGCCGTCAACTGCCAAAGGCGGTATAATGACGTTCACACGCGAACCATCAGGAAGACGCGCATCACAAATGGGGCTAGCTTCATCAACGCGGCGTCCAATAGCGCCAACAATACGTTGGCAAATAGTCGTCAAATGCTGGTTATCGCGGAATTGAATGTGCGCACGCTCAATCTTACCACTTACCTCGATATAAGTCGTATCGGGACCGTTAATCATGATATCGGCAATATCATCGCGCTCCAGCAGCTCTTCCAGAGGACCAAAGCCGAGCATATCATCGGCGCATTCCTTCGCAATTCCGGCAAGCTCGGCAGGCGTTAAATCAAGGTTACGAAAACGTGCAATTTCTTCGACAGCAGATTGCACTTCATCACGCGCCGCCTTAGCATCCATGCGCGCCAATGCCTTAAGATCAATACCATCACGCAAATCCAACCAAATACGGTTTCGTGAGCGCTGAAGACGCAAAGTTGTGATCGAGCCTACTTGCTCCCCCTCCTCTGCGCTTTCTTCTTCATGCAAATCATCAAAGACATCTACTCCGACAACATCTTTCTTTGTCTTTTTATCTACCGCTGGCTCTTTAGTTTTAGGCGCTGCAGATGAGGCATCTTTAGTCTCATCCAGAGCAGCACCAAGACCACTTAGAATATCCACATCATCAGGCGGCGTTTCGGTTTTAACAGGTTCAGGTCTTGGCTTTTTTTCTGGCTTAGGCGTAGCTGTGGCCTTCTCTGGCTTGTCTTCAATTTCCTGAGAATTTGCTGACTTATCAATCACAGGCTTCGCTGGCTTTTGCGATTGTGATTGTCCTGCACTTTGCTTCTTACCAAACATATCTATTTTTTACCCAGTTTGCCTAAAAATCCGCTTAGCAGACCGCCGCTTTCGACAATGCTCGCATCTTCTTCGCCTTCTAAATCCACAAGATTACGGGCGAGCGGAAGAATTGTATGATCCATAATTTCCTTACCAGCCTTATCTCCCAAAAGCGCCTTGCCTTCGCTTTCTAAGCGTACAAAAAGTTTAGGATCATAAGGAATGCTCCCTACGACAGACATTTCCATGGCGGTTTCTATATCGGCTTTTGCGAGCTCATGACCAGGCGCAAAACCGCCCATATTCTGGAGCAATGAAACACCGGCAGCCTCGCCGCCACGTATGTGTTTTATTTCCATCATCAAGGTGCGGGCTAAACGCAAACAGCTCACATTGGCTGTACTGACCAGAACAATATGATTGGCCCGAGAAAGCACCATTTTTTTCAAATCAGGCGTTGCGCCGGACAAATCAGCCAGCACGACCGGATATTTGACCATCAACATATCGATCATTTTTTCCAAAGCTGCGGCCGGAATAGTTGGCTCTAATATGACATCACTACCACTTGCCAAAACAGCCAATTTGTCATTGGCTTTATAAAGCATTCGCGCCAGCGCATCTTCGCTACCGCTATCTACAGCTTTAGCGGCTTCTTTATAAGTAGTAGAAGGCTCAAATCCCAACCCTACAGGATTTGTTGATAGGCCGCCTGAAGCGTCCATAAGCAATACTTTTTGTTTGAGCGGCCCAGTTAAAGCATGACCAAAATTACGGGCAATCGTAGATGTCCCCACTCCGCCCTTTGCGCCAACAAAAGCAATAAGCCGCGCGCCCGTAACGCCATGGATATTGATGAGCGCCTTGGCAATAACTTCGCAAAGCATTACAGTAGTAACAGGACGCACGAGGTAATCGCTCACGCCCATATCAATCAATTTACGGTAAAGATACACATCGTTATCAGGGCCAATAATTATAGCCTCTGTACCCTCATCGCAGCTCGCGGCCAACCCTTCAAGCTTTGCAATAAAACCTTCATCAATCGTATCAGTCTGAACGATAATGACTTCAGGGGAGCGAAATTCTTTGTATGTGCGGGCGGCCGTTTCAACGTCGCCGTCCTCAACTTGGAGCGTTACACGTGCAAAACGCCAGTCATCGGCAATTTTCAAAGCCGCCTCTTTTGTCTCCGCACTATTGGAATAGATAGCAACAGCCGATTGCGGGAGAAGTGTTGCCGTTTCCTTGGTGTCCGCCTCGGTCATAATTTTGTTTTAAATCCTTTGAAGTGTAGATCTTGGGTCATGCTATAAAAATAATATAGTACAAACCTTAAAGAAATCTTGCCCTCTCCTAATCAGAAGTGCTTTCGCCGCCAAGCGGGGCATTGAATGCACCGGCTCTTTGTACATCTATGTTATTGCTCGAACCTCTAGCATCACGGTAAGCCGAATCAAAATCGCGCCCCAAAAGGTCTTTTGGCCGCGCAATCTGGCGCGCCATGACGCTTTGCACAGAGCAGCCCATCTCGTAATCCATATCAATGCGGTGCTCACGCTCATCCAGGCCCGACATAACGGCGCAATCAGGCGCTTTAGCTGTATAGGTATTAAAAGTCACAAGCGCCTTCATAGACTCTAAATTCTTCACCGGCATGATATCTACTTTTAATAGACCCGGCGGCACTGTGACGCGCAAAGTATTCGCTAAATCTGCAGCCTCTTGCGTCGCTTTCATAGAGGTGTCTACATTCGATGACGGATTATAAAGCACGCTCAAATGCATCGGCCCATCGCCATAGCGCTCATAATGCTTACCTACGCTGCCAAGCACTGCTTTTTGCGTACCATCAAATTCAACTTCCTGTACATAGCGCTCTTCAGCAACCTGAATTTTCTTTTCTGTCAGCGTGCCCTCTTTATACATACGGCAAGACGAAACACCGCTTACAGACGCAGCAAGCGCGAGCAAGAGAATATATTTTCCGGTTTTAGTCATAGATATAATCCTTTTTAATCCAGCAGATAGCCATATGTCTGGTCATGTGCGAACATCTGATCATCTTCCTTAAGCGCATATTGCTTGCGGATATTGGCTGAGAATACTTTGGCTAGTGCGTTATTGTCCTGCTTCGGAACTTTTTGCACTTTTTCCTTGTCTTTGAAAGGCTCGACGAGATAAGCGGAAATCATAACAACAAGCTCCGTCTCGTTACGCTCGAAATTCTTGGACGAAATCAGATCACCCAAAATTGGCGTATTGCGAATACCGGGCAAACCGGCAAGCCCCTCAACCGCATCGGATTGCAAAAGACCAGCGATCATCAAACTGCCGCCACTCGGTATCTCGACTGTGGTTTCGGCGCGGCGCACATCAAGACCGGGAATAATAAGATCGCCCGCGCCGACAGAGTTCACGAAATCCAATGAAGACACTTCGGTGTTAAGCTGAAGACTTATGCGGTCGCTCGAAAGAACAACGGGACGGAAATTCAATGACACACCAAATTCGCGGTATTCAATAACAATGTTACCAACCTGATCGCGGCCAACGGGAATAGGAAACTCCCCCCCCGCCAAAAAGCCTGCTTGCTGGCCTGAGATTGCCGTTAAATTAGGCTCGGCCAGCACAGTGATAAGGTCTTCACGCTCAAGCGCGTCCAAGAATAAACCGAGCGTACCGATACCAAATATTCCACTATCAGTCAGAAGGCGCACACTCGCAGCAGGGTCGTTCGGCAAGCCAATGCCGCCGCCAACACCAGAAGTTATAGACGCCCCGCCTCCGCGTGAACTATTAGGCGGCGAGCCGCCAAACACCAATGACGTCGCATTTTCATTAACATCGTTCAGTAAAGTCTGCACACCAAAGTCGCGCACAAAATTACGGCTGGCCTCAACGACTTTAACCTGCAACATAACCTGCTGCTCGCCCTTAACTTCGAGAAGATTGGAAATCAATTCATCCGCAGAACCATCAACCCCTTGCAAATCTCCCGCATATTGCCCGACAATATTTGTAATTTTAGAGGCAATACTTGGATTTGAAACCTTACCGGTGAGCATGATCTGGTCATGCAGCACATCGACCTTGATGTCTTCGTCCGGATACATATTATGCACAAAGCTATTAATCGCCTTTAAGTCATAACTCACATGAACATCAATCGTGTTAATGACATTTCCGTTTTCATCTAAAGCGATAATATTCGTGTCACCAACTTTTAAACCCACAATATACAGACGGTTAGCCTGCACAGCCTGCACATCTACAATACTCGGGTCAGCAACCATCACATCCGAAACGGCGCCAGCAACTTCAACAAGATCAGCCTTACCAAGCGTAATACGCAAAGGTGCGCGGTAATCGCTTGATTTGGACATCGAGACGAGATCGCCCTTAGCGGCAAGCGCTTGCACCATCGGCATACTCACCAAAAGCAAAGCGGCGCCAACAACACATAGAAATGCGCGCGCACAGAAGGCATGTTTTTTTAGATTCATCATAGACCGGATCTTTCAGTTGGTTGAATTTCAGAACTGAAAAACAGAAAGAAAAGTGGATAAGTTTATTTAATGCGCGGGAACGACTTGAACAGCCCCACCTGAATAGATTCGCACATTATCGCTTTTAATTCCAGCTTCATTTTTAAGCTTGCTGTATTTTTCGAGAATTTCATCATCTGCGTTCACAAGGCGAGCGTCCGAAGTCACCGGCCAGTCGCGCTCCACAAGCTTGTCATCACCGACGCCGCGCAATATTAATGTCAGCGAACCCATTTGATCCGCAAGCACAATACGCTCTGTCTGCTCGGGACTAAGAGCCAAAGTCACAGTTTTACCGACTTTAATTTTATTTTCCTCAGGACGCTGCACCGTTTGATCAATCGCCAAAACTTTTACATTCTCAAGAATTGTTTCAATCGCTGTGCGGCTAAGACCTTCACGCACCAACTCTCGCAATAAAGGATCGGCATCAGACACATTCATTGATTGCTGATAGGTCAACATAATATCGACAAAATCACCCGGCGATACAAAACCGGCGACCATCGTATTGGCGGAAACGCTAATGGATACAGCGCGCTGACCCGGCTCGAGCGAGGCCGCAACCAGATTGCCCTGCGATTGCCCCAAAAGATAAGAGGCCATCATAGGCTCGCCCTC
>JBBKXC010000175.1:0-6731 GCA_037969275.1 Bdellovibrionales bacterium
CGCCTTCCAAGAAACATCACGAACACCAATAAAGAAGCGCAGTTTCTGAACCGAATCTGGACGCGCGCCGAAATTCGCAAGACCTTGGACGAGCATGCCGATGATCCGGCTATGCTTCAGGCCATCTCCGACCTTCTTATCCGCAAAGTCATGCGCCCCGGCCGCTTCACCACGACAGAAGTCGGACATTTCGGCATGGGGCTCGAAGATACACCTTACGCTTCGTTTAGTACCAGCGTACGCTCGCTGGCTAGTCTAGTGAACCAGATGAGCCTTAGCGAAAGTATGGGCTGGACGGCTGATTATACAACGCCAGAGAGACGGGAATGGCTCAATAATAACTTTCTGAGCCCACAAGCGATGGAAAGCATTGCCGATCATATTAATGGGCAACAGCCCTTTTATAAACGCTTGCAGCGCGACGCCCTTAAACGCCTTTCTATGGGACATCTCAACCAATATGAAGGTAAGACAGTCTCGGCCTGCTTCCAACATGTCACAGAAAAAGATATTAGCCTTAAGCTAGAAGATTGCGCCCGTCCGTTTTTGCTCCCGCTATCGGCTATTGCCGGCGCTAATTTTTCCGCCGATGTTCCAAACCAGCAAATTATTGCGCGCGATTCAGGGCGAATTGTGCGGGCTTCCGAATGGATGCAAATGAAGCTGATCAAAGCAGATCCTTTGGACAACCGCCTTGTGGTCAGCATCCCCGAGCACCAGCCGCGCATTGCAAAAATACCCTTTAAGCACGAAAGCCACGTGCACACCTTTTCTGTTATGGCCCATGTCTTGGAAGCCACCACTAAGGCTTTGAAAGTTAAAATCGGCAATAAAACACTGGATTGGAGCACAAAATTTCCAGGCTCACGCACACAGCGCAAAAATGGTCTTTATCATTATAACACCGGCCTGACTTTAACACCGGGCAAAGAGCAGTGCTTCCGGATCAGGCTGAGCAACACCGGAGAGATGATCGACGCCATCCCCGCGCAGCATACACCAGCCAAAATAAATAAGAGGCGCGAGGCTTTTTACAAAGCCCAAGGCATTGATTTTGAAGAAAAGCGGACGGGTATCACTAAAAAAGAGTGGATGGACGTGATAAAGGTCTGGAGTTAAAGCATTTGCCTGCAGCTTTTTGCTTGACAGTCGCGGCACAATATCGCATAAAGCAATCCTTCTAAGGAATATTTGGAGAATACCATGGCAAAGTCCACAAACGTTAAAGTAAGACTCGAAAGCGAAGCAGGTACTGGATACCGCTATTACGCAGTGCGTAGCACACGCGCAGAATATAAACTGCGCAAGAAAAAATTCGACCCCTGGGCTTTGAATGAAGAAACAGGTAAAAAAGGCGTCCATGTATGGTTCGTCGAAAAGAAAATGCCGCCTTCCAAGAAAAACTAGTCGTTTTTCGGATAGGTTATTTAAAAAGCGCCATTCACGGCGCTTTTTTTGTTCTTTGGGTTCATCTACCCGTCTTGTTCTTTATATTCCGCTGGCGGCGCTTTAATCTTCGAGCTCTGGGCGCCCTCTAGGTTTAAAGGATTCAGGATCAAGCTTACCGATATCTTCGAAGACACTGCAATTACGGCCAAACTCTTTCTTAGCACGGTACAAACAGATATCGGAGCGCTTGAGCGCAGCCTCGGGCGTATTATTATCCTCGGCCTTAACAATTGCGCCCCCAATAGAGGTTGAAATCATCAAAAACCCTTCCGGCACGGCGCACGGTATTGGCTCGCTGCAAATGGCAAGGCGCAGGCGCTCCGCCACAAGATAGGGCCGATCATCAGAAACCTCGGGAAGAACAGCAACAAACTCCTCGCCCCCTAAGCGCGCGACAAGATCGAAGCTACGTAGATTTGCTTTTAATCTATCGGCAAAGACTCTGAGAATCTGGTCGCCGACATCATGGCCGTAATTATCATTCACTGATTTAAAATTATCGATATCTATCATCAAGACGGCCGTGTCTTTGTGATTTTCTGCATTCTTTGCAAGAAGCTTTTGCAAATGCACCTCAAGATAGCGGCGATTATATAGCCCCGTCAGACCATCCGTAAGCGCCATAGACAAGCTAATTTCATATGTTGCACGCAGGCGATCTTGGAAACGCTTACGGCGGATTTGCGTCCTAATGCGCGCCAAAAGCTCGTTGCGCTCAATGGGGCGCAGAATATAGTCATAAGCGCCAATCTCAAGGCCGTGGGCAACGCGCTTCATATCCTGCTCCTCTGCCACCATTATAATAGGCAAGAGCCGCGTACGCTCATTCGAGCGCAAATGCGAGCAAAGGCGAAGGCCGTCCTCGTGATCCATATTGATACTGACAATAATTACATCAAATTCCTGCGCGCGGATTTCTCCCATGGCCTTCATGCCAGAATCAACGGTTGTTATGGTGTGCTTATCCTTTTGTAAGGTCTCTTCGATTTTTTTCGCCTCGAAGCCCTTATCCTCAATCAGCAGCACATTGGCATTTTCCACAGATTCTGCCATCACATTCGAAGATTGGCTCACGACACCAAGCTGATTGGCCGTGTTTTCGCGTATACGCCACTCGTCCAGCGCCATTTTCAAGCGCACAAGAGAGCGCACACGCGACATCAGGGCAATATCATTAATCGGCTTACTCAGGAAATCATCCGCGCCGGCCTCAAGCCCGCGCACCTTATCCGCCGCATCGGTAAGCGCCGTAACCATCACGACCGGAATATGAGCGTGCAAGGGATTGCCTTTAATAATTGTGCAAACCTCGAAACCATCCATGCCCGGCATCATCACATCGAGCAAAACGATATCGGGCTTTTCTTTTTCGATTTTATCAAGCGCTTCCTTACCGCTTGTCGCCGTAATCACGTCATAATACTCGCTCGTCAGCTTGGCTTCGAGCAGCTTTACATTCGGCAAAATATCATCAACAACCAGTACACGTGCAGACATAAATAATTAAACCCGTTTCCTAGCCTGTTTTCAGACTTTTGATGCCTATATATTTTTGGACGACTTCCATAAAATGCGTCACGGAAATAGGCTTTGAAATATAATCTTCACAGCCACCCTCCCGAATTTTCTGCTCATCGCCCTTCATGGCAAAAGCAGTCACCGCGATGACCGGGATGGATTTAAGCTCTTCGTCATTTTTCAGCATTCTTGTGACATCCAAACCAGAAATCTCCGGAAGCTGAATATCCATCAAAATCAAATCGGGCTTATGCTCGCGCGCAAGCTCGAGCACGTTCTTGCCATCGCGCGTTTCAACGGTGTCTACACCGTGCGCTTCAAGAAGATCATGAAAGAGCTTCATATTAAGCTCGTTATCTTCAACTATTAAAACTTTGCTATTTGTCACAACGAAACCCCCGAATTAAAAAAACTGTTCATGACCACCTTATATTCCCATTCATTGCCAAATCATAAAGACTGACATCATTTTATCATTCATTTTCAGATGAGGGCTGATTATTTTGCCCGCAACCGTTAGTTTGAGGCTTTTTTTCTAATGCCACCAATTTCTGCGACACTGAAAAATCATTATATTCAACGCTCATATCGCTGATGACGCCGTTTTCATGGAAAACAAGTGACATTTCATAGTCTGCCGAAGCCTCTTTTTGCGCAAGAGGGAAAAACGCCAGCCTGACCTTCCAGGATTTTCCGCTTAATAGACTCTGATCCATAACGGATTTCTTCTTAACAACACTCTCCTCGGCAGCCGTCTTAATTTCGGTGCCTATAAAAGCGTTTACTTCCAGAGGGCCTTCGGCATCACTGCCATCAAAAATCGTGGCTTTAAAGAATTTCTTTTTCTGATGAATCGCATTCAGCACTGCCAAAGTATGGCGCATGGGAAATAATGTTCCGGGCGGAAGCTCAAAACCCAACTCAGCAGGCACGCGGTAAGATGCATTGCCGGCGCCTTCAGCTTCCATTAAGGCGGAGCCGCGCAGCTCTTCAAATAGCTCCCCATCGCGTTTGCGCTGAGAAATGAATTGCAAGGCGCTATTGTCAAAAAGCTCATAGGTCGAAAAATCGCTCGTAATACGCGTCGCGGGGGTGTCGGCATATTCATAGAGCATATCGAAACGGTGATTAGAGTTCCATCCATCACAGCCGCTATCCCATTCATACATCATCTGCCCGGCGATATTTACCACCTGCGAGCTGCTTTTTTTACCGGTTAACTTGATATTATAAAGCGCCTTATGCGGCGTAAATCCAGCGAGCACAGCTGGGTCATTGCCTTCATTGATGCTCTGGGCATTTGCTTCCGACTGGGATTCGCGCGCCATCTGCGTAGCGCTCCCCGATGCAAAAAACGCCAGAACTCCAGCGGCCAACAAGCATATTACTATAAAGATTTTTGTTACGGATTTATTCATCGCTATTTCGAAAGTCAGAAATTCCAGTCATTAGTTCGCCATCATAGCGAAAAACTGCGGCGTAGCATAGCACCACACCCATAATTCTTTTCCGAGTGAGCAAGAGGATCGGCATGTAAGGGAAAACTATGCCTATACGACATAGGTAATTTTGACCGCACGAGGCTCATTTGCCATAGAACAAAACCCCCACCCCGAAGTGCGCGACAGTAAAAAACAATTCTAATACATTGAAAACAAAGGACTTTAAAAACTGGCACGCCGCTCGCATTGGTTAAACCATAAGGAATAATGCGTAATAACAAAGGGTAGTTTAAATATGACTTCGGACCAGATACAAGATAAGCAAATTCGCATCAAGGCGCGCATCGCGCCAGCGACAACAAGTTACGGCAAGCGTTACGCAGGAAACAGCAAAGATGGTATCGAGCTTACCCGCATGCAACGCTTTTTGGATGGCGGTTACGATATTTTCGATGTTTTAGAGAATCACGCGGCCAATACACAGATGAAAATCAAGACAAACAATGTGCTGGACGAGCAAGAAAGCAAGGCTTTGTCTGATACCAATTTATTCAAAAGCCTGCTTACTCGCTTAAGAGAGCAAATGCGCGACATGATATAGGATTTTACAGTTACCCCAGTCTGCCCTTCCGATCCCAACCCTAACCCAACCCGAAGGCAGACACCCCAAAGAACCCGGCTTGTCCCACATGACTCTCCAATCAAGGCAAGTCGGGTTTCCTCTTTTAAGGCCGTTTTATATTTTGAAAATTAAGCCGCTTCGCTATCTTGCGTTTTTTCTTTCGGCACATTCAACTTGATATGCAGATCTTTAAGCTGCTCATTATCAACGAATGAGGGCGCTTTCATCATCTGGTCTTCATATTGGCCGTTCATGACAAAGGCGTAAACCTCACGCAAATTCGGCTCATCTGCCAAAAGCATAACGATACGATCAACCCCGTATGCCAGTCCGCCATGCGGCGGCGCGCCGTAGCGCATCGCATTAAGCATTCCGCCAAATTTAGCTTCGAGGACAGATTTATCATAGCCGGCAATCGCAAAAGCTTTTTCCATGATTTCCGGTCTGTGGTTACGAATAGCACCAGAGGCCAGCTCAAAGCCATTGCACACGCAATCATACTGGTTAGCATTGATCGTCAGCGGATCTTGCCCCTCAAGCGCCTCAAGGCCGCCCTGCGGCATAGAGAACGGGTTATGGGAGAAATCGACCTTCTGGGCTTTTTCATCAAATTCATACATCGGGAAATCTACAATCCAGCAGACTTTATAGACGTCTTTTTCGCGGGCGGCCACATGGCCTTCCGGCAGAGCATTACAAATCGCGTCGCGCGCCTTACCGGCAAAGCTTGCGGCTTGCGCCTCTTGGTTACACACGAAGAACACGGCGTCACTATCGCCAGCGCCCGTCAATTCACGCAATGCAGCTTGCGCCGCCGGAGCGATAAATTTCGCAATCGGGCCCTTGCCTTCCTCGCCTTCAAAAAGAACATAACCTAGACCCGGCGCCCCTTCGCCCTGCGCCCAACCATTGAGCTTATCAAAATAGCTACGCGGCTGATCGCCCACGGCAGGAACGCGAATGGCGCGCACGACGCCGCCCTTTTCAATCATGCCTTTAAAGGCTTTAAATTCAACATCATCACGCGCAAAAACTTCCGTGACATCGGTAATCACGAGCGGGTTTCTGAGGTCAGGCTTATCGGAGCCATATTTGAGCATTGCTTCGTGATAAGGCAGATCAGGTAACCACTCAACCTTACGCTTAACACCCGTGAAGTCCGCGAACTCCTTGAATATTTCAATGATTACGGGCTGTATCGTATCGAAAACATCCTGCTGCGTTACAAAGCTCATCTCAACATCAAGCTGATAGAATTCTGCCAAGCGATCGGCCCTTCCATCTTCATCACGGAAACAAGGCGCGATCTGGAAGTAGCGATCAAAACCGCTCATCATTAAAAGCTGCTTAAACTGCTGCGGCGCCTGTGGCAGGGCGTAAAATTTACCCGGATGCAAGCGAGATGGCACGAGGTAATCGCGCGCACCTTCGGGTGAGCTGGCCGCCAAAATAGGCGTCTGGAATTCCTGAAAGCCCGTATCGGTCATGCGGCGGCGCATCGAAGCAATCACGCCATTACGTAGGCGGATATTCTTTTGCATTTTCTCGCGGCGCAAATCGAGATAACGATAGCGAAGGCGAATTTCTTCCCCCGCCCCATCATCCTCGGATACCTGAAACGGAATGACATCCGCGGCGGATTGCAGCTCAGCTTCTTTAATCTCAAGCTCAATCTCGCCCGTTTTCATTTTAGAATTAAT
>JBBKXC010000176.1:0-4057 GCA_037969275.1 Bdellovibrionales bacterium
TTTTGTTTGTATGGGGGCCGATAGTATTAACAATTGTATTAAGCCTTATGTCGTTACATGACCCCATTACAAAAACTGCATTGGCTGAAACACGCGAAATGTTTTTTGGTCTTGGTATCGGAATGTTTGCGCTAACTCAGTTATTGTACTTCGAGCGAATTCGTTTTATGAATCAGGCTTAATCATTGGGTATAACCATGGAAATTGGTCGCTGAGGGTCCAATCATGGAGAATGCCGACATTGATAAGAACGGCAGCACCTGCTGGGAAAAACTTTGCGCCGTATTTGGTCGGCTTGTTTACCGCAGCGGTAAATAATAAGGTTATGTCAAGATAGCCTTACCATTAAAATTGCATCACGCTGGCTACATAGGTGTTTTTTGATTGGCTATCATAAATAACAGAGGAAATGGTAGCGGTGTCGCTATTGAAAGCTCCCTATAAGCCACTAAGATACCCCGCAAGTCTCTAAGCGCATCTTCAGAAATACCCCCAATTTTCCCCTTTTGAGACATCCTTGCAAGACCGTAGAAAACTGCGGGAGAATGGTGGGCGGTGCGGGGATTGAACCTGCGACCCCTTGCGTGTCGAGCAAGTGCTCTACCACTGAGCTAACCGCCCCTATAGGGAAACAATAGGGATTGTTTTAAACAATTGTATCGAAATTACAAGTATTTTTAACGAGCGTGCTTTATTTTGATGTGGCCAAGGCTTTGAAGGGGATGGGGGGATATCGAAATGTATATTTAATTTTACAAAAACATTGTATTATTTGAAGGGCTCATCAGTTTTGTAATAAGGATGTTTATGGCGTTTATTCATTTGTCAGTAGGCGATCCGGCGCCTAGTTTTGTGCAAAGATCTACAAATAATGAGCGTTTTGTTTTTAACGCTGTTGCGGGGCGTTACATCCTCCTTTGCTTTATGGGGAGCGCCGCCTCAAAACACAGTGAAAAGCGGATTTCAGCCATTCAGGCAAATCGCAATCTTTTTGATGATAAAAAAATAAGCTTTTTCGGCATCTCAATTGACCCTGATGATGAAAAAAATGCGCGCGTTAAGGAGCAAATTCCCGGTATTCGCTATTTTTGGGATATTGATAAGAGTGTTAGCCGCCTTTATGGCGCGTTACCGGAAAAATTGGGCGCCGAGCCTGAGAGTTACAAACCCTTTTGGGTGCTTCTTGATCCGGCTTTGCGCGTTCTGGATATTGCAGCTTTTCGCAGCGATCATCAGGAAATTGCGACTATTATGAAGGTGATTAGAAACCTTCCTGCGCTTGATGATCATGCTGGTGCCAGCATCCAAGCACCCGTATTGATCTTGCCGCGCGTGTTTGAGCCTGATCTGTGCAAACATCTTATCGGGCTTTATCAAAAATTTGGAGGCGAGAAATCAGGCTTTATGCGCCAGCAAGGCGAAAAAACTGTTCTTGTGCATGATGAGAGCCATAAAAAGCGCAAGGATTTTACGTTTTCTGAACAAATAGAGCATGAGGGCTTGCGCACAGATATTCAGCGCAGGGTGATGCGCCGCATAGTTCCGGAGATTAAAAAGGCATTTCAGTTCGAAATTACCCGCATGGAGCGCTATATCGTGTCTTGTTATGAATCCGAGGATAGCGGCTTTTTCAGAGCGCACCGTGACAATACGACAAAGGCAACTGCGCATCGGCGTTTTGCTTGCACAATCAATTTGAATGCGGAGGACTTTGAGGGGGGCGAACTGCGATTTCCGGAGTTCGGTTCAAAGACTTATCGCGCGCCTACAGGTGGGGCGGTTGTGTTTTCTTGCTCATTGCTGCATGAGGCTACGCCTGTAACGCAAGGAAAACGCTACGCTTTCTTGCCGTTTTTCTACGATGAGGCCGCGAAAAAAATTCGTGATGAAAACGCGAAGTTTTTAGATATTGCGTCTTAAGCCGCTTCAAGCAGGCTGTTAACCTGTCCGACAAGCTCTTTTAAGTGGAACGGCTTGGAGAGAACTTTGGCCTCACCCGTGCGGCGGCCGTTTTCCCCAAGGGCAACGGCGGCAAATCCGGTAATAAACATGACCTTTAGTTCTGCAGAAATTTTGGTGGCTCTTTGGGAGAGTTCTATTCCGTCCATGCCCGGCATGACGATATCTGTCAGGAGCAGATCATAGGCGCTATCTTTTTCGAGCTCGGCGAGTGCCTCCAGCCCATCGGCCGTTCCCTTCACGGTGTGCCCAGCCTTGGTCAAGGCGAGTGTGAGGAAATCCCGCATGGATTGATCGTCTTCTGCTAGTAGAATATGAGCCATATATAAAGATCCTTCCTGCGAAACACTATACCATTCTAATGTTTTCCAGATGGGTGATATAGGCGGATCAGTAAGAATTGTCCACTATTTATTGGTCTTGATGTTTTCATATTTTTCATTGGGTACTAATCCGGTTTCGTATTGCTTTCCGGCGCTTTCCCATGTGAAGTGGTCTCGGGTGAATTGCGCGCGTTGCTCGCGTGTTCCGCAGCTAAGGGCGCGCTTAGCGGCGTCTCCCAAATTATCTTCAGAGAGCGCGCCAAGGAAGTTTTCGGTAATGATATCCTTGGGGCCGGTTACGTTATAGGCAGCGACAGGCAGGCCAGAGCCAAGAGCTTCGATAAGCACAATGCCAAAGGTATCTGTGCGTGATGGGAAGACAAAGACATCCGCAGAGCGGTAGTATTCGCCGAGCTCTTCGCCTTGTTTCGTGCCGACAAAAACGGCATCGGGGTATTTTTGTTCCAGGATTTTACGGCTGGGGCCATCGCCGACCACGACTTTCGTGCCCTCCCACTCCATGGTGAGAAAGTCATCGATATTCTTCTCGATAGCGACGCGCCCGACATAAAGCGCAATTGGGCCTTTCAGGTCATTAAATTTCGTTTTTTCACCCAGATAAAACTGGTCAAGATTAACGCCGCGCGAGACGCGGTGCATCGGGTTTTTGAAATCCCAGCTTCGCAGTTTGTCTTCTAGGCTTTGTGTCGCAATCATCATGCGCGAAGAGGGGGCATGGAAAAAGCGCACCATCTTTTTTGCTAGGTTGTGAACCGGGTTGTAGAGAAACGGTGCATGCTTCGCAAGGCGCTTGGCGATATAATCGGGAAAAAGCGTATGAAAGGATGTCGAATATTTCTTGTTATGCCGGAGGCAATATTTACGCCCCGCCCAGCCCAAAGGCCCTTCGGCGGAGACATGAATGCAATCGGGCCCAAAGGCATCAATGATGCGCTTCAGGCGTTTATAGGGCTTTACGACCAGTTTGATCTCCGGATAGCCCGGCAAGGCCACACGCAGCGGAAAATCGCAAGGGCCGACTACTTTCACTTCATGACCGAGCTTGCGGAGTTCTTTTGATAGAAACTCGTATGTGCGAACAACGCCGTTGACTTGCGGGTGCCAGGCATCGGTTATAATAATGATTTTCATAGTGTGGCTGGTTCTTTATTTTTAATGCAGTATGATACTGTTCGTGACTTTTAAGTCAGGGGATTTTACACTGAACTAATGATGAATGCCAATATGTTCCGTATGCTTTTACTTATATACAGCTTTAGTGCCGTTTTAGCGCTAGGCGCAGCGCCGTCCTATGCCCAAAATTGCAATGTCGCGCCGGAGGTGATCTCAAAACTCGTTAAGCCGGTTATCGGGGCATATAACCTTTGGGACACGGTTTATGGCGAACAGCATAGGGAAGAGCGCTTTAAAGCGCTGGATATATCTAAGGCGTCAACCAATGTGATTAGCGTTGGTGAGGGCTATGTGTCCCAAGGTGCGCCTAAAACGCTGTTGATTGCCGAAATTGATCGTCGTGGCCGCCCTGTTTGGGAAAAAGAGCATAAGGTCGAGGGGCTTTTGGATGTTGTCGGACTTATGGAGCGTGATGGAGACGAGGGCCTCATCCTTTCCAATGTCGAGGGCAAGAATAAGATACGCTCGGTCTGGATCGGCTTTCATGACAAAGAGGGCAATATTGCGCATACGGCCGTTATTACGGATAAAAAATATAATATCGAGAGCACAGATTTCTTAATGGCGCATAATGGCCAGCT
>JBBKXC010000177.1:0-4567 GCA_037969275.1 Bdellovibrionales bacterium
GTTGGCGGCGCCGAGATTTTTACAGCTTTACCGTTCTCGTCATAGCCTTTGAAGTCATTAAACATTGAATCCTTGCCGGAAATGAACGGCGTATTGTAAACCTTGGCGAGGTCGTAAATGCCTTCTACTGCGCGTTTTAGTTGGCCTAAGCGCTCCGGCTCATCGGAGGAGCACCAGCAAATATTGTCAAGCAGCGCGAGGTGGAAGAAGTCCGACCCAGCTGTAACGGCACTACGCACTGCCATATCAAGTCCGGCTCTCGCCATTGCGCGCGTATCAATGTCGCTGTAGCGCGGGAAAAGCCCTTGTGAAAGAACAACGCCCTTTGGAGATCTCAGCACAGGTTTTGTGATGGAAGCGTCGCCCATAACGCGGCCCTTACCTTGAAACGGCCCAATGACTGCGCTGCCTTGCACATTATGATCGTACTGCGTGCCGATAAATTCTTTTGAGCAAATATTCAGGCGCTCTAACATATTGCAAAGAAGCGCGCCGTAATCGGATGGCTCGGGGAACTCCGGCTCATTGTCGCCGCCGCGCGTAAATGTGGTCTTGAGCGGCGTTTCCGGCACGCCGTCATGCAAGAAGTCCATGGTCATATCCATGATTGTCTTGCCCTGCCATGTGATTTGCGCGCGTCCAGAATCTGTGTAATCACCGATCACCGTGGCTTCGCAGCCGCGCTTGGCAAAAAATGCGATTAATTTTTCCGTGTTTTCAGGCGGAACGGCCATCGTCATGCGCTCTTGGCTTTCGGATATCCAGATTTCCCACGGAGACATGCCGGGGTATTTGAGGGGTACTTTATCAAGCTCAAGCTTAAAGCCGCCGGATTGTTCGGCCATCTCGCCAACTGAGGATGAAAGGCCGCCCGCGCCGTTATCTGTAATGGCGGTATAAAGCCCCATATCACGGACTTCTTTGATGATCGCGTCAGAGAATTTTTTCTGTGTAATCGGATCGCCGATCTGTACGGCCGTTGCAGGAGAGCCTTCATCGAGCGCCACGGAAGAGAAAGTCGCGCCGTGAATGCCGTCGCGCCCAACGCGCCCGCCGAGCATGACAATTTTATCGCCAGGCTGCGCTTTTTTAAGATGACCTGGTTTACCATTAATCATGCGTGGAATAAGGCCAATCGTACCAACAAATACGAGCGGCTTTCCGACATAGCGATCATCAAATACTGTGAAGCCTTGCGGTGTAGGAATGCCCGATTGATTGCCGCCAGCTTCAACACCAGCAACAACGCCGTTCATAATGGTTTCGGGCTGTAGTATCGGGTTTGTGCATTTCGAATCACGGTAATACTCGAATTTTTTACGCGGGTCAGCAAGGCAATAGCCATAGCGGTTAATGACAGGTTTTGCGCCGAGGCCAAAGCCCATACAATCGCGGTTTACGCCCACAATCCCCGTAATAGCGCCGCCGAAGGGGTCTAGCGCGGATGGGGAGTTATGCGTTTCGACCTTATCGGTAATCAAATAGTTATCATCAAAGATTATGCCGCCAGCATTATCGGAAAAAACGGAGACGCATATATCGCCTTCACCACGTGCATCGCGAATTTCCGAGGTGGCGCGTTTAATGTAATGCTTATAAAGGCCGTCTTTAATCTCATCAATCGGGGAAGCGAAGATGGTGTGTTTGCAGTGCTCTGACCATGTCTGGGCAAGTGTTTCGATCTCTATATCCGTTGCCATGCGGCCTTCTTGGGCAAAATAATCCTGAATAGCCTTGAGGTAGAGGAGCGATAGGCCAAGCGGGCCGCGGCGGCTACCATCGGCATTTTTGATGCCTTCTTTACCAAGAGTTTCTAATTCCGAATCGCTGACATCTAAATTTATGTCATCTGCCGCTGCGCCCTGATTATCCAGTATAACTTTTGGAACAGTAATACCCATGCCCTTATCGGCCATAAATTCGGCGTGGCTTTTAATAATGTTGCGCTGAATGAGTTTATTCGAGAGCATGCCCGCCAAGTCCTGAACGGCGTCCTTATTAAGGTCACCCTTAATAAGGTAGAGGCGGGAGGTGAAACATTTATTGTCATTACCAGCGCCAGCAAGCTCCAGCAATTCCGCGGCTGTGTGACCAATATTATCGGTAACGCCCGGTAAATAGCCGATCTCTAGCGCCCAATCAAAATCATCAAGGGCGGCGTTTATTTTTTGTGTGATGGGGTTTGCGATGCTTTCTAAAAAGCCGCTCTTGGTCACGCCGTCATTTTCGCTAGTATAGACATCCACAACGCGTATCTCGGCCTTGTGGCCTTTGGCGGCCAGCATCTGCTCAATCTGGACGGCGCGGCCGTCCTTGATGGATATCTCTTCGTTTTGGGCTAGTATTTCGGTGCGGAAGGCCATATATTTAGGTTGTTCAATTTAGCTGTTGATCTTATGGTGTGAGCGGATTAAACAGGAAACGAGCGATAAACTCAATACTCTAATTATAGATAATTTCATATGCCCAAACTTACAATCAACGGAATGGAAATCGAAGTGCCGCAAGGGACTTCTATAATTCAGGCGGCAGAGATGCTCGGCGTTGAAATTCCGCGCTTTTGCTACCATGACAAGCTAACCGTTCCGGCCAATTGCCGTATGTGTTTGGTCGAGGTTGAGGGCGGCCCGCCGAAGCCTCAGGCATCCTGCGCACTCGCTTGTGGTGAGGGTATGGTTGTTAAAACCGATTCTCCGATGGTTAAAAAAGCCCGCAAAGGCGTTATGGAGATGCTCCTTATTAATCACCCGCTTGATTGCCCGATTTGCGATCAGGGCGGCGAGTGTGATTTGCAAGATCAGGCTATGGCTTATGGTATGGACCGCTCGCGCTATCACGAGAACAAGCGCGCGACGAAAGATAAAGAGCTGGGTCCACTCATAAAAACAATTATGACGCGCTGTATTAATTGTACGCGCTGTATTCGTTTTGCCGAAGAAATTGCCGGAACGCCAACATTGGGCCAGTTCCACCGCGGTGAAGATGCTGAAGTAGGCACTTTTATAGACAAGCTTGTTGATACCGAGCTTTCAGGCAATCTTATTGATATTTGTCCGGTTGGCGCGCTGACATCCAAGCCATATGCCTTCAAGGCGCGCTCATGGGAGCTGAAGAAGACTGAAAGCGTTGATGTTCATGATGCTTTGGGGAGCAATATCCGCATTGATTCGCGCGGAAATGAAGTGATGCGAATCTTGCCCCGTTTGAACGAGGCTGTGAATGAAGAGTGGATTTCCGACCGCACACGATTCTCTTATGATGGTTTGAAATATGGTCGCCTTGATAAGCCTTACATCCGCGATGAAGAAAGCGGCAAGCTGCGCGAGGCGGATTGGGAAGAAGCGCTAAGCGTGATTGCTCAAAAGCTTTCTACTATTAAAGGTGAGAACATTGCCGCCCTTGTCGGGGATATGGCCGATGTCGAATCGATGGTGGCCTTGAAAGATCTGATGGAATCACTGGGTTCCCCCAATCTTGATTGCCGCACAGATGGCAGCAATTTTGATCCATCAAACCGCAACGGCTATTTGTTTAACTCCGGCATTGCAGGTATTGAGCAGGCAGATTCAATTTTGCTCATTGGCACAAATCCCCGCTTTGAAGGTACGCTTGTTAATGCACGCATTCGTAAAGCATGGCTAGAGCGCCGCGTTAACATTGGACTCTTCGGTGAAAAAACCGATCTATCCTATCCTTATAATTATCTAGGCAACACGCCGCAGGAACTTGAAAAGCTGGTTAAGGACTATGCCGGTAAGGTTAAATCCGAAAGGCCGATGATTATTGTCGGCTCAGGCGTGTTTGAGCGCGAGGACGGCGAGGCCATTCATGCAATGCTCTATGAAGCGGCTGAAAAGCTCGGCGTTATTAAAGATGGTTGGAACGGCTTTAATGTTTTGCACCGCGCGGCTTCACGCGTAGGTGCTCTGGATATTGGTTTTGTCCCACAAAAGGGCGGCAAAGGCTTTGCCGATATTCTGGCTGGCACGAAAGATGGCTCTATCAAGGCTCTTTATATGCTGGGTGCGGATGAGTTTGATGCACATAGCACAGTGGGCTGGAAAACCTTTGTAATATACCAAGGTCACCATGGCGATAAGGGCGCGGCGCGTGCTGACGTTGTATTACCAGGCGCTGCTTATACTGAAAAAGAAGCAACCTACGTTAACACTGAGGGCCGCGTGCAAAGAACGCATCAGGCCGTATTCCCGCCGGGCGCGGCGCGTGAGGACTGGAAAATTCTACGGGCGCTATCCGGTTACATGGGTAAAACCTTGCCCTATGACACGCTCCCTGCATTGCGCGCTCATATTGAAAAAATATGGCCTAGTTTTACTATGCTTGATCAATTGCCGAATGCTAAATGGGGTAAATTTGGCGGTAAGGGCAGCGTGACGAAAGAAGCGTTCGTTAATCCGCTTAAGGATTATTACCTGACCAATGCTATCACGCGCGCTTCGAAGACGATGGTGCAATGCTCTCAAACATTTTCAAAAGTTAGTCCGAAAAACCATATCAAGGAGGCCGCCGAATGACCGAAGTCAAATCGACACTAGACCAAGTTCAG
>JBBKXC010000178.1:0-5692 GCA_037969275.1 Bdellovibrionales bacterium
TCGAGCGTCTTGCCTTCATGGCCGAAAAATGGCGGCATATAAATAACATCTCCGGCGGTGACTTCATACGTTTCACCATCAAAGCCGTTCTTTAGAACTTTCATCTCCGGGTTATCAATGAGATTATCATCATCAATTTTCTCGGGGCTAATTTTCCATGTGCGCTTGCCGATACCCTGCACCAGAAATGTGTGATAGCTATCGGTATGGGGGCCGACACTGCCGCCCGGTGCTGAGAAGCTCACCATGATGTCATCAATGAGCCAGCGCGGAGAGAATTGAAAATATTTAAAAAGCGCGGCGGTTTCGGTGTGGTATTGCTCGACATTTTGAACAAGTAAGCTCCAGTTTTTATCGCCGATGTCATCAAAGCGATCATCGTCAAAAGGGCCGTGCGTGCACTCCCAGCCATTGCCTGCCGCATTATTGGTGATTATGCGCGACCGGATGCCTTCTTCGAGCGCAAGCCCCGCAAGCGTGTCGCCGTCAACCAGATCGTCTATGACGTCCTCAGGGATAAAGCCGCGCACTATAAAGGGTTTTTTGCCCCAATACTGGGTATAAAAATCTTCGGCGGATGGGAATGTTTTCAATATCATAGGGGGTTTTAGCACTATTGGGGCATTATGGGCAAGGATAGCCTTTCATTGCCCAAGTTTCTATGTCATAACCTTTTCATTAAAAAATGAACGAGAGCATATGTTAACAGTAACCGACCTTACCTTTAAAATTGGCGCCCGCACTATCCTTGATGAGTGCAGCGTCGCCGTCATGGACAATTGGAAGGTCGGTGTTATCGGGCTTAACGGGGCTGGAAAATCAACGCTATTCAAGCTTATCGCTGGCGATTTGACGCCGGATGGCGGTAGCGTTGAGAAAAATGCCAAGCAGCGCATGGGCATGGTGCGTCAGGATATCCCCGAGGTCGATACGCCTCTCATTGATCTCGTGCTTGAAGCGCATGAGGAAATGGCCGACCTGTGGAAGCAAACAGAGACCGAGGAAGATCCCAATAAAATTGCCGATATATATCAACGTCTCGCAGATATGGATGCCTATACCGCTCCAGCAAAAGCATCACGCCTTTTGACCGGACTTGGTTTTAGAGAGGAACAGCTCAGCGAGCCGTTTTCATCCTTTAGTGGTGGTTGGCGTATGCGCGTGGCTCTGGCTGCGGCTTTGTTTGTCGAGCCTGAAATACTTTTGCTCGATGAGCCGACAAACCACTTGGACCTTGAAGCGATTATGTGGCTTGAGGGCTATCTTGCCGCCTATCCGCATACCTTGCTGATTATCTCGCATGACCGCGAAGTTTTGAATAAATGTATCGACCACGTCATCCATGTCGATCGCCAGAAGCTTAAAATGTATACTGGAAATTATGATACATTCGAGCGCGAACGCGCCGAAGCGCTGGGTCTGCAGCAAAAAATGCATGATAAGCAGCAGATCGAACGCGCCCATATGCAAAAATTCGTTGATCGCTTTAAGGCCAAAGCCTCTAAAGCCACGCAGGCACAAAGCCGTATTAAAGCTCTGGAGCGCATGGATATCGTTGACGCCGTTATTGCTGACCGCGCTGTGCATTTTACTTTTCCGAACCCGAAAGAGATTTCTTCGCCGCTGATTTCGATTAATAAGGCGGATATTGGCTATACCGAAGGCAACCCGATTTTGAGCCGCGTTTACGAGAGTATCGATAATGATGATCGCATTGCGCTTCTCGGCGCGAATGGAAATGGTAAATCGACACTAATTAAGCTTATCGCCGGTAAATTAAATGCAATGAAAGGCGAAGTTAATCGTAACCAGAAACTCCGCATTGGTTATTTCTCGCAGCACCAGACAGAAGAGCTGGATGTTGAATCTACGCCTTATCAGGAAATGATGACGTTGATGCGGAAGAGCAATCCTGATGTGACCGAGCCTAAGGTGCGGGCAAAACTTGGCGCGTTCGGCTTTTCGAAAGAACTTGCCGATAACCGCATTGCATCTTTGAGCGGCGGTGAGAAGGCGCGGCTTTTATTTGCGATTATGAGCTTTGATGCGCCGCATCTCCTGCTCCTTGATGAGCCAACAAACCATTTGGACATTGATGCCAGAGAGGCGCTCGTGCAGGCGCTTAATAATTACGAAGGCGCGATTGTGATTGTTAGCCACGATCCGAATATGGTCGAGCGCGTGGCTGATCGTTTATGGGTTGTGCGGGACGGGGAGTGTCATCACTTTGATGGTGATCTTGAGGACTACCGTAATTACACCATCCAGGCGCGCCGCGATGAGCGCAAGGAAAGTAAAAAGCAAAAGGACAAGGCAACGCCTGCCAATGATACGCCTGAAAAAAAAGGCTCTAGTTTAAACCCGCAGGCTGTTGCGAAGTTGGAACAGAAAATTGCCAAGCTTGAGACGCAAAAGACCGAGCTCGAAACCACAATGAGCGCGGAAGGGTTTTACACCAAGCCGCATAGTGAGACTGCCAAAGTGCAGGATAAACATGTTCAGGTGGTGGCCGATTTAGAAACTGCCGAGGCGGAATGGCTTAAAGCGCAAGAAGGCTAGGGCGACGCGTTATACAATTGCTACGCCGTTATACTCTTCCCATTGATCCAGAGCGTGCGTTGCGCGCAGAACTGTATTGATAAGGTGAAGATCTTTTAAGTCGGCAAGTCGGCTGAATAATTCCCGTAAAGGCACAAAATCGCATTGCTCGATTAATGCTGCGCTCGGCTTGGTTGTGACGTAAGGAAATATCCTGTTTGGCATGACGCCAAGACTTGGGAAAAATCCTTCACCGAGTTTTTTAATGGCATTTTTGGCAACGCCGGTTTCATCCGCAATCCATTGCGGTACATTTTGAATATGCTCTACTGTGCTTGGCAGTCTGTAACCTTTAAGTGTTAATAGACCGCTATGCCCTTCACGGTTTTGAACGGAGGCGAATTGTGCGCTGATATCCGAAAATTTCTGAACGCCGATTAAAACTTCCCCGCTTTTTTTATCGCGCACTAAGGGTGCCAGCATGACGGAGTTTGTCGAGACATCATTTGAGGGAACAATAAATTCCAGCTCCTTTTTGGCAATAACATTTTCGCGGCCATCACGCATTGTAATTTCGTGAAATTCGGAGCGGTTGATATCAAGCCATCCGGATTTTTGTTCGCTTGGTTCAAATACAGCGCGGCTTTTTTCTTCTTGCAAAAGAGCGTCTAAATTGCGCGGAATTATATCGCTGGTTTCATGTAACTTAATCACTTGTCCGAGCCATTTTTGGGGAGAAATGCCGCGCTCGCGCATCAAAGTGTAAATGCCCGTTTCGAGGCGTGCACCCGGCAACATACCAACTTGCGCTGCTTGAAGGAGGCTTTGTGCGTTGAAGGGGCGCAAGATGCCATCATTCATAAATCCCGAATGGCCACCGGAAAGCTGTTTGGCTTCGCTTGGAGGGGTAGTGATTTGCACGCGCACGGCGTGAACCCGTTCGTTCAATTCGGAAGGGGCGGGGTAGTAATAAATACTGCCCATCTCATCTAGTTTTATGCTCGCTCTATTAAATCCGGCGCGCTCGGTTAGAACCGCCAGAATTGCCTCTTTGGTATCGCCATTGGTATTGGCTGCGGCGAGAGGCTCGGTCATGTGACCTGACCAGCGTTTGCCATCAAGACTTGGGCTCATCATTCTGGGTTTGATATTGGCGATGGGGCGGGGGTATTGGTCTTTAGCAAAGACAATTAGATCATCGCCGTCCACGGCATAGGGAAGGACATCAACAACGTCGCCGCCCGGTCGCTCGACAAGGTCGCATAAGTCGCCGTTAGTCGTGTTACGAAAGCATTTTATTTGGAGATAAGATGGCTTAGCTTCAACGCGCCTGTGCTCTCTTAATAATGTGGAATCACCGGGATTAATTTTTTGCAGCACCGAAATAAAATTCGAGGGCGGCATCGGCAGGGGACACAGATTTTTATCGAAAAGTTTAGCAAATGGCTCATACCTGTTTTCAAGCAACCACGGGTTTTCATAGGGGCCGGAATATAAAACCCGCGCGCCTAGTGTTTCTGGCTGCTTGCGGTGCTGGTCATGTGTCCAAAATGCATATTTTTCTTCAGCTTCATTCATGAAGCGTTCGCGGTAGTGCATACGCCAGATGAACTCCCATGCGAATTGGTGCTGCACTGAAAAAACGCGAGAGTTCTCATCGGCGATACCTTGCAGATTATTTTTCAAGCGCTCTGTATGTTCTTCGGTAAAAAATCCTTTTATATGCGTGTCTGGGTTTCCATTGTCAAAACGCATGGCTTCTTGTGAATAGCGCAGGAAGAACTCGGCCATAGAAAGCGCTTTATAATCGTCGCCCTGATTCGCGCCATCATCCGCAAGCGCGATATAAATCATCTCATCAGGATTATCGGGCAGCATAAAATCGCGGTTGGGAATAAGGCCATAAATTTGTGTGTGCTCAAGCTCGCTCGCCAGAATATCCAGAACAGTTTGCGCGCGATATCCGTCATAGGAATAAGGCTCGTGCAAAATACTAAGGTTAAGGGCAACATCAATTTTACGGCCATCCAGAGTAAAATCACGAAGATCGGCTTTGATAAATTCTATATTGGGTAGGTGACCGAATTGCGCTTTGGCTTTTTCGATGTAGTCCTGATCGTAATCTATACCAATGAAATGGATGTTGGGGTATTGAGCGGCGAAATAGGCCGTTGTCATACCGTTTGCACATCCTGCGTCCAATACGGTGCTGCCATCCTTTAGCATCATATGCGCGGCGCACACCGCCACTTTATGGGCCAGCGTCGTGTCCATGGCTTTGAGCAAGGCTTGGCCATTTTGATGCGGGGATTGTTGTGCTTCCGCCACCTGTATCTCCTTGATTGGATTATGATTTATACAGTTATATTTTCGTTATGTCAATTTGTGAGGGGGTGTGTTGTAACGAATAGTTGCGCAAAAATAAGTTATTCAGCGGCATTATACTTTTTGCATAATAACCAATACTATCGTAGAGTAGAATAATAATGCGCAATGCTGCATCTTCATGATGTAGCAACATGCTTTGGGAAAGTTGAGCCTAATGGCCGAATTTAAGATTGATTCATGGAACGCTGTGCAGCTTTCAAGGCTTCGCGACTTTTTTAGAAGCTCTGCCAAGCCGGGCGATAAGGTTATTTTTGATCGTAAACTTGCCGAAGAGAACGTATCCGCTTTAGAAGGGCTGGATGACAAGGACTGTAATAGCTGGGTTTACCGCGTTGCAAATATGGCTCTTGAAGGCATGACTGATAAGGATATTGTTGCGATTTCAGATACAATTACCCTGACGACCGCCTATTTATCCAAGCATTACCCTCAGGATGTTAAGCCAGCCGAGGCTCCTGTTGTTGATCTTTGGGACGATGAAGGTGATTGGGAGCTTGATCTGGATCTTAAGGAGCGCGTTGATGTTAAGCCCGCCGCCGAGACCGAGACAGAAGAATGGGCCAAAGTATTGGCGCGCTATAATTTAAAGCCCGAGCCTGTATAATTTAAGTCTTTTTCTGCCATTTAGAAGCTGTTCGGAAGTGCTAAATTTCACATTACTTTTAAATTCGATTCTTATACTATTCCCTTAATGCAAAGAGTTCATGTTGATTGGCGTGTATTAACAATGATATGCGGATTTTTGTTTGTCGCAAACTTCCCTATG
>JBBKXC010000179.1:0-3729 GCA_037969275.1 Bdellovibrionales bacterium
AACATAACCACATCACGAAAGGCCGAGGATTTGGACGCCATCACGGTTTCGAATATTTGCTTGGTCGCGCCGTAAATTGTGCGGATAATCGGCATTTTATTGACGATATACTCGGAAATACGGATCAGCACACGGCCAAGAACATTGGTGGCCAACCAGCCAACGACAATGAAAAACGCGGCGGCGACTACAATCCCTAGGCCAGGTATGGTTGTTCCGCCATAAACCCCTTCATAGGATTCCTTGGGTAAGATTTTAGCAACGCTGCTATCAATAAAATTCAAGAAAATATAGGTCAGATAGAGCGTTATGCTGATGGGGGCCGCGACAAGAATACCGGCTAGAAAATAGCCGCGCAAACGCTGGCCTAACGTACGCCCACCATTAACCTGATCCTCCACGGCCATTTCGGTCGAGGTTTTTCCGGCTATTTCTTTTATTTCGTCATCATCCATGTTCGCGCATCATGCTGCGTTGCGTGCCAAAAAGCAAGCGAGAAGCTTAGTGCTCAAGCGCCGAGCGGTGCAATGTTTTAGCATCCATTTCGAACTCGTCCACGGCGACTACTTTTGCCTGCGCGTGACGCGCCTGCTCAACCACTTCGCGCTCTTCATCACTAAAGTCGCGTTTTTCCATGGCCGCAATGCGCATTATCTGCGAAGCCGCGGTCCACTTCACCAAGGCGTCATCAAACGCCGCCATGGTTTCGGTTGCGGGATCGGTGGGTCGGTAAATATCCGCCGTCAAGCTATCGCGCACATCACCCGGTACAGTGATCGTTCTGGCCACGCGGTGCTCAAGGAAGTCGTCTGGTTTCCAGCTACGGGCGCGGAACTGATAAGCTGGGAATATTGAAGCGCGCATAAATTCGCTTAAAAGTATATTTTTCTTGGTAAATTTATCTTCATTCCCATTTTCATCTATAGTCTTCCCAGTCTTCTTATTTGGATAGCTTCTAAGAAAATCATCAAAAGCTTCTTCCGATTTATGAAGACAGAATTGCAAAGACCAGTCCAGCAAATCACGCTCGTTTTCAGGGCGGCCCTTGGCTTCGAACTCACTTAAGACACATTCAGCCATATACATATAGCTCATCACATCACCAAGGCGGCCAGCCGTACGTCCACGCGCCATCAAGCCTTTTTGTAAATGCATGATCGAAACATTAGTGGCCATTTGCATGGCTTTACCCATGCGGTTGATGTGGCGATAATAATGCCGCGTTTTAGGATCAACATCACCAATACCGCCCTCATGGACGATACTTGGCAACATGGCCTTCGCCCAGCTATAGGCTGTTTCCCCCAGCATAGGGACAGCATGCTTCATAAGGCCGCCAACGCTTTTAGTTTCCAGCGCGTTGAAAATATGCCGCGCATGTTTGTGAGAGCGCATAATTCCCTGCACCCCGATAATCAAATGCTTGGTAAGGTAATAAGCGCCCTCCACGGCATTCGCTACGGGAATTGCGCGGATAGAGCGGTTAATAGGATTAGATGGCCCTTCCATCACACCTTTTCCACAAAGAACGCGCATGGAATCGTTAAGGCCCTCCTCCATCATCGCGACAAGGTGGTTCTTGGCGATGGCAGAAGATACTGTCGGCATACCGCCATCATCTACAGTTTTGGCGCCAAGCGCGCTCACGGCATTACCGATATAAGTATAACCGGCCATTTTCGCCAGAGGCTCTTCCAGACCTTCCATGTCTTTGAGCGTACGTCCAAATTGCTGACGGCTCCCTACAAAAGCGCCTGTCGCTCTGGAGGCAACTTGCAGCGCTGCTGAGGATGAACTTGGCAACATAATGCCGCGCCCAAGCGCAAGACATTCTTGCAAATATTGCTGATGCTTACCGGCGCTTTCGATACCGCCAATGACGCTATCGGCGGGGAGATGTATATTTCCATTCTGTTGGATAATACCGTTCGGGAAAGGCACACCGTTTGGACGCAAACGCTTATCAGCTACAACGCCTTCGGTATCCCGCATCATCAACGAAAATGTCATACCGATATGCTTCTGACCGCGCCCCAACAAATCATCAGGGTCTTCCATGATATAAGCCACAGGCAAGATATCGGCTATCGGCGCCAAAGTAATATAACGCTTGTTCAGATCTTCGATCTCGATATAAAGCTCGCCGTTCTTGTCATCTTTACGAACGATGCCTTTTGATGCCATGCCGCCGAATAAGTCAGAACCAGCGCCCGGCTCCGTCGCGCCGAAACAAGTAACAAATTCTCCCGTCGCGATTTTCCGCAGGTATTTTTCTTTTTGCGCCTGCGTTCCGTATTCAAGTACCAGCTCACCCGGCCCTAAGGAATTGATAACAATCGGAATAATCGCTGTTGCAAAGCTGCGGCTGGATATTTTTTTAATGATTTTCGAAATGGCCTGCTTGGAGAACTCTTTCCCGCCATATTCTTTAGGAATACTAAGACCAAAAAGACCGATCTCTTTCATTTTATCCATGACTTCAGGCGGCGCCATCTTGGCATCGCTTTCCCAAAGCTCCCAATCATCAATTAATGCGCAAAGATCCTCGATTTCATTCTCGAAATAATCCTGTTCTTCTTGCGTCAACCCTTTGATGTTGGAAAGGTCTCTTTGGGCCTTATGATCTGGTCTACCGTTTACAAAAGAGGCTTCCCAGCCAACAGTCCCGACCTCGAGCGCGGTGCGTTCTTCATCTTTTATATCGGTAATTTTAGACATTCTACTCTCCAGTTCAAGCGCGTGTATTATTAAAATTTTTATATTCTAAGCCAATTATTAGCATTTATGCGACAGAGTCAATTCGGATACATGCCTGCAACGCAGCACAAATGCTCCAATGCCATTCTATAATGATTTGTATTAAGAATAATGAAAAAGACTATAGAAGCGCTTTAAGATCATCGCGAAGCGCAAGGGCTGTGCCTTCATTCAGACCGCCAGCCAAGACATAAGCCTCGCTAGATGTTGCAGAGCGAAGCCGTACCTCATAACTACAGGCCGCTTGGCGCGCCCACAAAAGTTTGCTCAGCGGGTTATTTCCAGAAGATTCTTGACCTGTAGCGGTGACAATCGCAACCTGATTCACATCAAAAAGCTGCACCACAAATACTTCTAACACATCACTTCTTTGTACCAGAAAATCCTGCGTCTTCACGCAATCCGGCATAACGCGCAGCTCTATAGGCTTTCTATATTCAATACCCCTCGCGTAAACCCGGTAAGGAATTATAAATATGAGCGATAATATTAGGAATAAAAAAGGGTAAAGCACGCTGAGTATTAAAAAAACACCAAAAGAGCCCAGCAATCCGCCGCGGCTTATGCGGGCTGGTTTGATTACATAAAAATATTCGCCCTCTTTATCTTCTTTGCGGATGAATGATGACTTCTTATCAAACATCAGCGCAGAAAATATATTATGCGCGCCCATTATATTGCCCACAAAGGCAACGGCGGCCAAAACAACAACAAGAATGCCTAAATTTGCAAGCAAACTGCTCTCCATAGCCAGCAACACTGGCAAGGCAAGCAATTGAAGCGCAACAAATGTAAGGATGATTTTATTAAGCGACATATATTCCCCTGAATAAACGCAAAAACTATAGTCATTATAAGAACCGCAAAATAGCCTAAAGTAAAGTGGCGTTAATAAACGGATAGAAATACAGTGCGCTCAGCTATATTAAGCGCGCAACAAGCCCATACTGTTTTCCTATGCCGACCAAGTAC